>JBBWZK010000036.1:0-12239 GCA_039648975.1 Blastocatellia bacterium | reverse complement strand
ACTCGTGCATACTGGTAAAGTGGCCAGTGATCACTGCCGATGAGCGACGATGTCAAAAGAGAACTTCAGTTCGTCTTTGAGCTTGATCGTGCCGCCGACGGCGCTGACCGGCTTGATATTGAAATCACTCTGCCGCAGGGGAAATCCGCCATTGGTGCGCAGTGTGTCTTCGCCGGCAATCACTTGCGCATCGATCACGCATTCGCGTGTGACGCCGTGCATCGACAGATTTCCAGTGATCCGTGTGCGGTACTGACTCGCCATCACCTTTTCGGCTGAGACTTTCGTGCTTTCAAAAACGATCTCAGGGTATTGAGCGGTTTCGAGCACTTCTTCGCGCATCTGTCGTTCGATCTCCCGGCGATCTTTGTCGCTCACTTCGTCGGTGACGACGAGCGAGTCGGCTTTGATTTGCAAACGCAGCGACGCGGCTTCGAGATGATCCGGCGAGAACTGTACCTCGCCCGCGAAATCGCGTATCGCAATCGTCGGGCTGTGGCCGAAGGCCGAGAGCATACCGGTAGCGAACGCCTTCACGATAAAACGGCTTCGGCGAGCATCTACACGGTAGATCACGGCGCTGGTTTCACTGGCGCTCATGCTTATAGCTGGGTGTTCTCCTCTTCTCACAAGATTGGTCGCCGCATCACATTTCTGCGAATGCGGCGAAGATTTTTGTGAAGAGCGCCTCGTCAAGACAAGACGCCCCCGCCACAGTTGTCCGCGTCAGTTTGCCCAATACTTGCTCGTTCTCTCATTCGAGCTGAGCGCCGGATATTTAACCCCTTTGCCGGTCAGCCCGTCTCACATCGTGGTGATTTTTATGTACCGCTTGATGTCTGCAAAATTCGTTGCCAACCCGTAAGCCACGGCTGCCAGGGTTGCGCCTCCGAGTATTTTCCAGACGATATGATTTGACGATTTCTTTTGTTGAAAAAGGTTCATGCTGTAAAGTCTCCCATCTTCAGAGAATCACTCACAGCATCACACTGCTTTAACAATATCTCTATTGAGTGATTCGATCAACCACCTGTTCATCGCCGGCTGCCGTTCGATGTAGCGCAAGCTGTTAGCTTGCGCCAGTGCTTCGCAAGCGCAATGACAAGCGCAAGCTAACAGCTTGCGCTACATTCTCCGGAATGCAACTCATCACACTGCCTGCCTGCGATCTGTGTCAAGAATTTCCGTGACCAGCGACTCGACCAGGCGAACCGCTTCGCCGACGGCGGCTTCGACAGGTGCGCTCAGTCCCATTAAGCCTTCTTCAGGGCCGAGCGTTTCAGGCTCGCAGCCGACCAACAGAATGCGCTTGAACTCGCCGCCCATGGTCTTGACCATCGCCAGCACTTTCATCGGATTCATGCCATGGGTTTCGACCATTGCCTGTTGCGCATCCAGCTTCGCCAGTTCGCTCAAATCAGGCTCGATGGTGTAAAGCGTCCCCGGTTCGCCGCCGCGCGGCGTTGCATCGACAAAGATCGTCACTTCATAACCATCGAGCAGCGCATACGCCAGATCGAAGCCGCGTATGCCGAAGTCAACCACGCGCACTTCATCCGGCTGGCGGCGGCTGGCTAACTGCCGCGCCACTTCAGAGCCGAAACCGTCATCGCCCAGAAAGATATTGCCGATGCCGGCGATCAGTATGTGTGGCTGTGTCATGAGTTTTTCTCTGCGGCCTCGCCGGGCAGCAGCGGCTCGACCTCTTCGGGCGAAAAGAAGAAGCGATGGCCGGGTTGCCTGAGCAGCCCCAGATCACGACCGGGATCGTCATCGATGATCACCGCTAAGAAAATCTTGTCTTCATAATCCTGCTCGATTGATTCGATAGTGGCGATCTTTCCCGCCAACGCCAAATCCAGTATGTCGCCGCCGGCTCGCGGACGCAGCCGAACGCGGTCGCCCTGCTTGAGATCAACGCCAAGCACATGGACATGCGCCAATTGGGTTTTCTCTTCGAGCAGTTGCCATTCCCATTCGTTCATCGCTCGTCCTCTTCTGCCAAGTGCAGGCTGCGCATCGCGCCGTGCATCTTCATCATCTGCTCGACCGGCATCGTCTCTGTGCGTTCAAGTATCTGCCGTGCGCGCTCGTCTACGCCGCGCATGGCGCGCTTTTCATCCTCGGTCAGCGTCAGAATGCGCAGCGTCAGAATTTCATCGATCTCTGTACCATCAAATAAGTCGCCGGGGCTTTCCGGCGCAATCTCAGGATAGTCATACAGGATGATCGGCGATGAGAGCAGGCAATCACGTTCGCCTGCTTCGCCGACCAGGACCGGCCAGGTGCCTATGTTATGACAACCGGCAGCCGCATCACGAAAGGCGGCGGGCGGATCGAGCAGCGAGACGAATTCGCCCTCGCCTACGCTGAGGATGGTGTGTGTCGACACCAGCGACTGCATCAAGGCTTCATCGCGGCTTCTTGATTTTGCATCCCCAAACTTTGTCTCGTTCAGTATGCGCACGGAAACCTTGAACAAGTTGTCGCCGGCGCGCTCGGCGGCGACTTCGATAGCGCCCTCAATAGCCGCTTGCTTGCGAACAATGACGCCGACGGTCTTGCCGCTCGCATCGCGCAAGGGTTCAATCTCTCGCGTTGACGGAAAGGCGAACGCCAGCCGCAGGGATTCCCGAACCAGATCATTCAAATTCAGATTCGGCGCGCTCACGTCGCGCTCGACCGCTTCCTGCCAGGTTTGAAAGAGCCGGTCGCCGATCTCAAGCTTTTCAACAGGGTGATAATCCGGTTCGTCGCCTTCGCGTAGCTCAACGAGCGGGGTTGCCAGTTCTGCTACTTCGCGCGCCAGCAGGTGCAGGAATCGCGCTTTCACCTCTATGGTCGCGCGCCGCCCGCCGCGCACCAGACACTCTGTCTGCATGCTCCACGCTTCCGTACCCTGCTGCGCCACACTGTAGCTTTCGGGGCAGAGCGCGCCAAAGTTGAAACGCTGGCGATTCTTCACCGCCGATGGCCTATAAGGGTAGAGTATGTACCCTTCGTAGAGCACAGCGTTGACCAGTCTTTCCACCAGTCTGAGGTTCATCAGTTGATTGTCTCCTCAGTGCCAGGCCGTTCTTCGTCAGGCAGAAGGCTTTCGAGCGCCTGCTCCCAGGTTGGAATGCCGCGCCGCACCTTGTAGCGATACAGGCGGTCGAAAACGTCTTTGCGCAAACTGAGCCAGACGCTGTTGGGATAATAGATCTCCATCATCTGCTTCCAGACCTGCACAGGCAGACGATAGCGCGCCTCTTTGTCCCATGGAATTTGCGCGACTTGCAGCGTGCCTTCGTCAGTTGCATAAAAAACCGTGCCGCTGAACTGCAAATTGAGCGGCACCTCGCCATCCGTCAGCCCTGCAAAATATTTCGTCGCCGCAATATTGAAATCGAATGTGCAGGGCACAGGAAGATCAACCACGTCGCTGCCGGTGAATGAAGTAACGACCAGACTCGCATGAGTCCAGAGCATAGGGCGCACGGTCTGGCCCCAGCGCTCCGGTTCACCGAATAGATCGCGCAAACGCTCCTGCTCTTCCTCTTGATAGCGGCGACGCGCCGGATCAATCATGATTTGGCAGCGCAGCGCAATCGTATGTATCGGTTCTTCTGCAAAGCGATTGCTGATGCGCAGCTTGAACGCCAGAAGCGGCGCGGCGGCGAAGGGAACCGCTTCAGCATTTTCTACCTCGAAGCTCAGGTCAGGCATGCGCTTGCTCTCCGACCAGGGTGGCGCGCTGCTTCAGCCCGTTAAAGAAGACGGCAATCTCTTCCCACACTTCGGTGCCGCCCGACAGCCCGCGCCAGTGCGCGCGAATCAATCCGACAAGCTTGTAACACTCATCAATCGGCACGAGATAATACTGTGCGCTGGTGTAACCGCGCGCGCTGCCCACACGATTGACCAGCAGCGCTTCAACATCCGGCTCCATCTCTTTGAGTAGCGGATTCGCCTGCACAATCTCGTCCCAGGAATCGAGGCCGAGCAAGGATTCGGTCGGGCCTGCGGGGCTGGGGTAAAGCGCGACGACATGACCGGCTGTCGTGCTGTTGAAGAAGAACGCCATGTTGATCGGAATCATCAGGCTTTCCCACAGCGCAGCGGTCATTTGAAAGTTTGCCAGGAAGCGTATGCGCCGGGGAACGCGCCGATATTTGGTCTCCGCCCCACCGCTGAACAAAATGGCGCAGGCGTCACAGGCGCAGACCAGCTTGCGGTTGGCCGGCTCGATCAGGTGTGGATGCTCGGCGGCCAGTTCTTTGCTACACAATTCGCACCTTTCGACCGGCGCGCGCGCGCGAACGAACTGGCGGAGCGTCGCAAATGGGCTATTCGGCCCTGATGATCGTGTTGAACTCATATTTAGTTTTTGCATCCACGATGACGGCGCGACCGGCAAACAGATTCCTTGCATCTGGCGCGGCGCGGACACGAAGAAACACAAAGCGCATGTTTCTTCGTGTCGTTTCGTGGAGCGTTATTTAAGCCGGCGGCAATTTCGGGCTGTTCGGGTCTATCGGGTTTCGATCATCAGGATTGATGCTCGTCGAGTTTCTGGCCGTCGATCCGCCGGCGGGGCGATCCTGACCGCTTTGCTCTTTATCATGGCGGCCCGCTTCTTTGCCTTCATCCTGAATGATCTCCTCGCCCTTCCTAGCGCCCGGATGATGCGCCGGCGCGTCGTGTGAAGTATCCTGATCTGCCATAAATCATTTCCTCCTATGATCGTGTCCGAAAAGGTTGTGGCTCCTTGCCGCGACCACTCTCACAAGGAGGCGAAAACGGTCGATTAAAGCGGTCTCTCCATGTAGCGCAAGCTGTTAGCTTGCGCCTGTCATTGCGCTTGCGAAGCACTG
The DNA here is from genome assembly GCA_039648975.1 of Blastocatellia bacterium. GTDB lineage: Bacteria > Acidobacteriota > Blastocatellia > UBA7656 > UBA7656 > DATENM01. Next base: position 7,383 of record JBBWZK010000036.1, on the reverse strand, counting down.
GCGCACGCTAACTGTTTGCGCTACATGGAATCGAAAACCGCGCCGGTCAACGTTTGCTTGACGACCCGGCCAATTGTACGAGGCCGGACGAGAAGGCTTGCGCGACTCCTCCTTCGACTTCAAGCGCAGTGATGTCAGGGGCCGCATCATAGATTGCTGCTTCGAGAGCGGCCCGCAAGGTTTGGGCTGACGAACCGCAACCATTGGCGCTTTGTTCCAGCCGCAGCCGCACGACACCATCTTGAATACTTAGCAACTCGACAGCGCCTCCCTGTGAGCGCAGATGCGGACGCAAGCGGTCGAGCGCCTGGATGACTCGCGCCTCAAGGTCGAGCGGGTGCAGTCCGTAGAGCAACAGCAGGCTGCCAACCAGATCGTCCCGCCCAAGGTTGTCAATGATGGCCTGGCCCGGTTCTCCAGCTTCGAAGACGATGTTCATCATGCGCTCAATGCTGGCCCCGTGAAGATCCATGACCAGTTGAAAAAGCTCCAAAGCGCTGGCCCGCGCGGCAGGGTCAACCAAGCTTTCGATCTTATGAACCAGCGCCTCGATCTTCTGTATGCGTTGCTGAAACTCTTTCTCTTCCATAAGGAGTGACAAGGGATTAGGGGCTAGGGACTAGAGGCTAGGGGCTAGTAATTCTCTCTAGCCTCTAGCCTCTAGCCTCTTTTCTCATTTTTCAACCATGCCAAACATCGGCGAATGGTGCGTCTCCAGCACCTTGCCGTTGCCTAAGTACATGTGAACGCCGCACGGCAGGCAAGGATCAAAGCTGCGCACCGTGCGCATGATGTCTATGCCCTTGAATTTGTCCGGCCCGTTCTCCTCGAAGATCGGCGTGTTCTGCACGGCATCTTCATAGGGGCCAGGCGTGCCATATATATCACGCGGGTTGGCGTTCCAAGGCGTTGGCGGGTACGGATGGTAGTTGGCGATCTTGCCGTCGCGTATAACGACGTGATGCGACAAGACGCCGCGCACGGCTTCGTGGAAGCCGCAGCCAATTGCTTCATCCGGCACTTTGAACTCCGACCATGTCTTCGTGTGGCCGGCGTGCAGTTCAGCCATCGCCTTCTCGGCAAAGTGCAGGGCCGCTGCCGCCGCATAAGCCTGGAAGTATGTGCGCGCACGGTCTCGCTCGATGGTGTTGCTGTACTTGGGAATCTTCCACTCGAACTCGGCTTCGCCCATGGTGGCGGACTTCGGCAAGTAGATCTTGACGCTGCTGCCGGTTGACTTGATGTAACCGATGTCGACCAGGCCCGCCAGCGCCGTCGCCCAGAGCCGCGCAATCGGCCCGCCGCCGGTATCGAGCGCCAGATGATCGCCCGTCCGCTCGTCGTACCAGCGCGGCGACATGACCCATGTGTATTTGTCATCGAAGTCGCGCTTCTGCGGTCTGGGTATGGTGGTCTGGTTCCACGGATGCCGCTTATCCACAGGATTGCCGAGCGGATCTTTGTTGACAAAGGTCTCGGAATTTTCCCAATCGTCATAGTACGAACTGCCCAGCAGGATGCGTATGCCGAGGTTAATCTTCACCAGATCGTGCGTCACCAGTTCGCCGTCGACGACGACGCCCGGCGTGACAAACATCCCGCTGCCCCATTCGTCCATGTTCTTATAGGTGTAGTCGCAGACCTCCGGGTCGTTGAACGATCCCCAGCAGCCCAGCAGTATGCGCCGCTTGCCCACTTCATCGTAGCCGGGCAACGCATCGAGCATGAAGTCGAAGAGGTCATCGTGCAGCGGCACCACCTTCTTCATGAACTCGACGTAGCGCATCAGCCTGACCAGATAGTCTGTGAACAGTTGCACGGTCGGCACGGTGCCGACGCCGCCCGGATAGAGCGTCGAGGGATGAACGTGGCGGCCTTCCATCAGGCAAAACATCTCGCGCGTGTAGCGGCTCACCTGCAAGGTCTCGCGGTAGAACTCGCCGGTGAACGGGTTGAGCGCCGTCATGATGTCGGAGATCTTTTTGTAGCCGTGAATGTTGCCGTGCGGCGCATCCGTACTCTGGGCTTTAGCCCAGACGCTCGGGTTGGTTTCTTTGACCATCTGCTCGCAGAAATCGACGCCGACCAGGTTGTCCTGAAAGATGTTGTGATCGAACATGTACTCGGCGGCTTCGCCGAGATTGACAATCCATTCGGCCAGCGCCGGCGGACGGACGCCGAACGCCATGTTCTGCGCATAGGTCGCGCAGGTCGCGTGATTGTCGCCGCAGATGCCGCAGATGCGGCTGGTGATGAAGTGCGCATCGCGCGGGTCTTTGCCCTTCATGAAGATGCTGTAGCCGCGAAAGATCGACGAGGTGCTGTAGCATTCGGCGACCTGCTTGTTCTCAAAATCGATCTTGGTATAGATGCCAAGACTGCCGACGATGCGAGTGATCGGGTCCCAATTCATCTCCACCAGGTTCTTCGACGCAGTCGGAGTCTTGCCCTTCGTTTTCGTTGAAGCACTCATGAGATTCGCTCCTTTTCTTAATAGGACATTGGCCGATAACCGGTGGTGAGTTCGGGACGCGTGTGCCGCCACTTCGGTTCTTTGTTGAGGGTTGAGTTGGTGATGCTGAGCAGCGCGGTGATCGCCTTGCCATAGAGGCCGACGGCGGACGAAGAGAGCTTGCCGCCCGGCGGCTCATCCATAAACGGCATGAACTTGTCAGGGAATCCAGGCATCGTACAGCCTATGCAGATGCCGCCGACGTTCGGACAACCGCCAATGCCGGCCATCCAGCCGCGCTTGGGAACGTTGCAATTGACCACAGGCCCCCAGCATCCGAGTTTGACAATGCATTTCGGCGAACCATACTCGGTGGCGAAATCGCCCTGCTCGTAATAGCCCGCGCGGTCGCAGCCTTCGTGTACCGTCTTGCCGAACAGCCATGTGGGTCGCAGCTGATCATCGAGCGGAATCATCGGCGCCAGCCCCGCCGCTTGATAGAGCAGGTAGAGCACGGTTTCCATGAAGTTGTCCGGCTGCACGGGACATCCGGGAACGTTGATGATCGGCAGCCCTGCCTTTGATCGCCAGTCCCATCCCAGGTAGTCCGCCAGGCCCATGGCCCCTGTCGGGTTGCCGGCCATGGCGTGTATGCCGCCGTAGGTGGCGCATGTGCCGCAGCCCATGACGGCTAAGGCTTTCGGAGCCAGGCGGTCTATCCATTCACAGGTAGTGATGGGCTGGCCTGTCTCTTTGTTAGTGCCGAGTGCCGCCCAGTAGCCCTCACTCTTAATCTTCTCGTTGGGAATCGAGCCTTCAACCACTAAGACAAACGGATCAAGCTCGCCTCTTTCAGCCTTGTACCAAAACTCCATGAACTCATCGCCGACTTCGTATGCAAGTACAGGGTTATGCAGATGCACTTTCGGTAGTCCCGGTATTGCCCCCAGTATCACATCTTCGATGCTGGGTTGGGTGGCGGCAGTGATCGACACGGAGTCCCCGTCACAACTGAGCCCCGCCGTCATCCAGACGATATGCACTTCTTTCACCGCTGGCGCGCGTTGCGTGACCCTTCCATATGGCGTCGTTTCTGGTGCCACTGTAGTCCCTCCTTTCACTCATCATGCTAGGTTGCCGGTTGATGTTGGTGGGCCTACCGTTGCTCTCGCAAAGGGGCGCTAGCATCAGCCATTGCTCTTGCAACTCGGTGGGCCGGTCTGTCTCAGGCGCACGACTGCCCTGATTCCGCCGGCCCATTTCAGCGAATACTGTGTTTGCCGCAACTCGCAAGTTGCCAATGATCGGTTAAATGAAAAAGCGCCTGATGAAGAGGATAAGCCTCTGGGTTCCGTCGAGCATGACTGTGTGGTTGGAGCGATGGTCGAGTGGAGTGTTTGATTGAACACTTGTAAGTTTGTCCAGCTTTATCACTACAAGCGTCCATCCGATTCGATTCCATCTTAACGCCGCGCGATTTCCCAAGTCAATGTTTATACTTCGATTCATCGAACTATAAATTATTCTTGTAGACAGTCATCTGGCGACATTACCCCCTTGAGTGTCTGGAGTGATTTTGAGCATGCGAGAGCCGCAAATACAGGCTGATTATCCCGCGCCGCCATAGCGACTGTCTATTCGTAGACCTACGTAATTAATGCGAAAGAATCCCGTATTTTCAGACAAAGAGGGGAAGGGGCTGGCATGAAGCTAAGCCTGGGAGCGCGGGCGTCCCGCCCGCTGGTCTTACGCAGTCGAAAAATTGCGGGCAAGATGCCCGCGCTCCTCGGCGGCCCATGCTCAATTATCCATAGGGATGATGCCGCGCCGCAGGGCGTAACGGATGAGGTCGGCCTGTGTGTGCAGGCCAAGCTTATGCATGAGGTTGGAGCGGTGCGTTTCTGCGGTGCGTGAACTGATGCCTGGGCGCGCGGCAATCCCCGTGCTAGTATGCCGATGGCCCGGTTTGTGCTCAAGTTTTGTTGATTCTTCTAACGATGCTGGCGATCACGGTGACTAGCTCGGCGGGCTCCACAGGCTTCGCCACATGCGCATCATAACCGGCTGATAGCGCCCGCAGCCGATCTTCCATCCGGGCGTGCGCCGTCAGCGCAATGGCTGGAACTCGTCCGCCGCGTTCCGCTTCGCTTGCCCTCAATATGCGGATCAGCGAATAACCGTCCTCATGCGGCATCTCGATGTCGCTCAACATGACGTCCGGCTGCATCTGTTGAATCGCCGCAAGCGCTTCGGCTACTGACGCAACGGCAGTCACCTCGGCTCCACACAGGCTCAACACGGCGGTGAGCAGTCGCGGCACATCGACTTCATCATCGACCACAAGCACCCGCAGACCTTTGAGCGCCGGTGGACATTCAAACGGCGCTTCGTCCCCTGCGGTGGGGTGCCGCCGCTTTAATACTTCAATTGGAAAGCGCTGCGAATCCCGGACAATCATCAGCGGCAGCCTGACCGTAAAGGCCGCACCACGGCCTTCTCCGGCACTGTACGCATGCACCATGCCGCCGTGCAACTCGACCAGGTGCCGCACAATCGCAAGTCCTAAACCAAGCCCACCGTAGGCTCTGGTTAGTGTGCCGTCAGCCTGACGGAAGCGGTCAAAGACATACGGCATAAAGTCTCTGTTTATCCCCTTGCCTGTGTCACTCACGGTAATTTCAATGTGCGAGTTGATGCGCTCAAGCCGAACTTGCACGCGCCCTTCTTTCGGAGTGAACTTGATGGCGTTTGAAAGCAAATTCCAGACGACCTGCTGCAAGCGGTCAGAATCGCCTGATACTGGACCCGCACGCGGGTCGAGTACCGCTTGCAGTCGAATGCCTTTGGCATCGGCTGCCGGTTGCACGGAATCCAGGGCCGCTTCAATAAGCGATACGAGGTCTACAGAGCGCACATCCAGGCGGAGTTTGCCGCTAGCGATGCGCGAGACATCCAGCAGGTCGGCGATAAGCTGGGCTTGCGCCTTGGCGTTGCGCTCAATCGTTTCGAAGGCGCGCGCCGTCGTCGCCTCATCGAGCTGGCCGGCTCGCAGCATTCGTGCCCAACCGAGAATCGCGTTCAGCGGGGTGCGGAGTTCGTGCGAAACGGTCGCCAGGAACTCATCCTTCGCACGGTTAGCTGTTTCAGCCTCGGCGCGGGCAGCCTGCTCACGGATCAGTAACTGTTGGCGTTCCTGTTCCGCCCGCTTGCGTTCGACAATTTCCAATTCTAATTCTTCGTTGGCGGTTGCCAGTTCGGCTGTTCGTAGGCGGACGCGCGCTTCTAATTCATCGTGTGCTTCTTGCAGTGCGGCTTCGGCCTGCTTGAGTTCGGTGATGTCAAAGCCCACTCCGTGAATGAACCACGGGCGGCCATCGTCGCGCCGCACCATCTTGGCTTCGCAGTGAAACCAGATGACGTGGCCATCGCGAGCCAGCACACGGTAGACGGATTTGAGCGGCTCGCCGGTCAGAAACATCTGCGCCGCTTCGATGCTCCAGCGCGCCTTGTCAGCGGCATGAATATGCTGATACCAGCGCACCGGGTCATTGAGCCATTCTTCCTGTGAGAAACCAAGCAGGGCTTCGATCTGCGGGCTGACGTAGGCTTCGCCGATGCCTTTATCAAGAAAGACCATGAAGACGACCGCCGGGATTTGTTCAACGAGGGTTCGATACCTGGCTACGACGGCAGGCAGTTCATTAGGTTCGACTGACGCCTGATTAGAATTGCCGGCGGGTTGCGGAGTCGCAGAATCGGCTGGAGAGAAGACGCTGGCAAGTCCATTGAGAATGGCTTCTGCCTGCGTCAAGCTTACAGGTTCGGCAATGTCAAAAGATTGCCCGTCACCTTGGCTCGTGTAAGCACTCTTCATCTCTTTAGATTTCTGCTCCTTCATTTCTTCTTGTCCTTTGCCGCCACTCAGGTTCTTTATTGAGCGATGCCTGAGTAAACCTGCGCAGAGCATGTATAGCCTTGCCATAGGTCATGACGGCGGCTGAAGATAAGAGCGAACCCGGCGGTTGATCCATAAACGGCATAAACTTGTCAGGGAATCCAGGCATCGTGCAGCCTATGCAGATGCCGCCGACATTCGGGCAACCGCCAACCCCTGCCATCCAGCTACGTTTGCCGACGTTGCACTGGACGACAGGCCCCCAGCATCCCAGTTTCACAATGCAGGTGCGCGACCCGTACTCCTCTGCAAACTCCGCCTGCTCGTAATAGCCGCCGCGATCACAGCCTTCATGGACGGTTTGGCCGAAAAGCCACGTCGGTCGCAGGGATTCATCGAGAGGAATCATGGGCGCCAGCCCCACCGACTGATAGAGTAAATAGAGCAGCGTCTCCATAAAATTGTCAGGCAAAATCGGGCATCCAGGCACGCAGACAATGGGAATGCCGGCCTTCGATTTCCACGTCCAGCCGAGATAGTCTGCCAGGCCCATGGCGCCCGTCGGATTGCCTTGCATCGCGTGGATGCCGCCATAAGTGGCGCAGGTTCCAGCCGCCACAACGGCCCAGGCTTTGGGGGCCAGACGGTTTATCCAGTCATTGGTCAGGATGGGCTGGCCTGTCTCTTTGTTGGTGCCGAAGGCCGCCCAGTAACCTTCGGCTTTGTTCGCTTCATTCGGAATCGAGCCTTCGATGACGAGGATGAACGGGTCGATCTCACCGGCCACCGCGCGATAAAAAAACTCCATGAACTCATCGCCGTTTTCATAGGCTAGGAAAGGATTATGGAGCTTCACTCTGGGGATTCCGGGCAGGGCTCCGAGGACGAGGTCTTCGATGCTCGGCTGCGTGGCTGCGGTCATGGCTATCGTATAGCCATCTCTCCCCATGCCGGCGGTGATGCACAGCAGATCGTTCTCCTTGAGCATTTGGCGAGCTCTGCCGTTGCCCTGAGAGTTAATAGTTTCGTCCAAGGT
>JBBWZK010000030.1:0-19061 GCA_039648975.1 Blastocatellia bacterium | reverse complement strand
TTGAAATTTTTCTCGCCCTTCCGTGTCACGAAGCGCGCCTGAGAGTGGAGTTATGGGAAGAATCTACAACGCACTCGCCAAAGCAGACCGCCTGACAGATCGCCAGCGCCCAATTGGCCGCCCCAATGCAGACGACGCGGCGACGCGGCGACGCGGCGACGCGGAGACGGGCTCTAGACCACAAGCGGCGCGCAGAGATTCGACCACGCCGCCCGCTTTCGGCTTTGGTGATGAAAGCCACACTACGGCTTCTGAGAGCGCCAGCGGCGCTGTGTCACGTGATGTCGATTACTTGTTTGCTCTGAGCGAATCCACCGGCGCAAGACGAGCCACTGAACCGGCGCGACTTTCAACCGAAGAATCCGTCGCCCCCTCGCCCCCTCGCCCCCTCGCCGCGTCGCCGCGTCCCCGTGTCGCCGCGTCGTCTGAAGCGTCGCCTGTTTTCGAGGAGCCGTGCCAGGTCGTCAACGTCAAAAGCTTGATGATTGCGCCGCAGGTTGCGGCCATTGCCGGCAGCGATGCGCTGGCTGCCGAACGTTACCGCACGCTTGCCGTGCGCATTTCGACGCTCGCGGCGCGGCGCAAAATCAAATCTCTCGTGGTCACCAGCGCCGACGCCGGCGAAGGCAAAAGCACCATCGCGGCTAATCTCGCATGGACGCTTGCCCGTCCGGGCGTTCGCCGCGTGCTGCTGTTAGAGGCTAACGTGCGCGCGGCTTCAATCCATCGTTTGCTAGGCATTCAGCCAGCGCGCGGCTGGCTCAGCATGAGCGACGCAGCGACTGAATCGGCCAACACTCTGACTCGCGTTGATCCGAACGGCCTCTACATAATGACGGCGCGCGGCACATCTGAAGCAGACGATACAGACAACGGCGCGCTTGATGAAGCCTTGATGTCGGCGCGCTTCGAGAAGCTGCTGACACAGCTTGCGGCGCGCTTTGATCTGATCGTGATTGACGCGCCGGCCATATGCGATTCAGCCGAAGCGCAGCAGATGGCCGCCATTGCCGATGCGACGGTGATGGTAGCGCGCGCCGGTCGCACGCCGCATCGCCGCGTCTCGGAAGCGACCGATCTCGTGCCCCAGGAACGACGGCTCGGCGTCGTCTTGAACGAATGCGAGGTCACCGAAGAGGTCGCCCGGCGCGGCGGCAAGCGCTCTTTGATGGGCCGCCTGTTTCGCCGTTAGCGGAGACTGCGCTGCATTAAACATTTCATGAATAGTGACCGGAAGATGTGAACGCCCACCCCTGAGTTGCGGTTGTGCAATTGAGGCAGCCGGGGAGGAAGAAAAATGAGACGTTTTTTATTTGTTGTCATTGAATCCTCACTTTTATTGCTCTGCGGCTTTTTCGCCCTCTACGTTCGCGTGCTGGGCGAGACAGGTTACGAGCTGGTCGAGCGCCGCGGCTGGATGAAGATCATCGTCGTGACATCGGTGATTCAAATGGCATTCTATCTCTTCGATCTTTACGACCTGCTGTCAACGCGCAGGTATCGCCGCGTTGTGACCAACATGGCGATTGCGCTCGGCGTCGCCACCGTGCTGTTATCCCTTCTGTTTTATCTTGTGCCGGCGCTGTCGCTTGGTCGCGGCATCTTTCTGGTGATGATCGCCTTCGGTTCCGGCGTCATTCCCGGCTGGCGTTTGCTGGTGGCATGGAGCGCCGGACATCCGCAACTCGGCGTCCGCGAGCGCGTGCTGATTCTCGGCAGCGGCACGCAGGCGGTTGAAGTGGCGCGCGCCACGCTCGAACGCCGCAACGCCGGCTTCCACATCGTCGGCTTTGCCGATAGCGATCCGGCGTTGATCGGCAAAAGCCTGATCAATCCTTCTGTAATCGGCCTTACAGACGATGTGGCCAACCTCGTCGAAGAGTTTCAGGTAGATCGCATCGTCGTTGCCGTCGAAGATCGGCGCGGCAAGTTCCCGACGGCGGAACTGCTCGACCTGACCTTGAGCGGGCGCGTCGCCGTCGAAGAGTGCGCGCAGTATTACGAACGGCTGACCGGCAAGATCGCCAGCGAAATGCTGCGCCCGTCGTGGCTGATCTTTTCGCGCAACAGCCGCTACTCGAACGTTGTGCATCACGTCCGTCGCGTGCTCAACGCAGGGCTGGCGGTCGTCGGCTTCATCTTGTCGCTGCCGCTGATGCTGTTGACGGCGATTGCCGTGACGCTCGATTCGGCGGGCCCCATCGTCTACACACAGGAGCGCGTCGGCAAGAACGGGCGCACCTTCCGTATGATCAAGTTCCGCTCGATGCGCACCGATGCTGAAAAGAACGGCGCAGTCTGGGCGATGGCCTCCGATCCGCGCGTCACGCGCGTTGGGCGCATCATCCGCAAGCTCAGACTGGACGAGTTGCCGCAGTTCATCAACGTCATGCGCGGCGACATGAACTTTGTCGGCCCACGGCCCGAACGGCCCGTCTTCGTCGCGCAGCTTGAAAAAGAGATTCCTTACTATTCGCAACGCCACCTGGTGAAGCCTGGGCTGACCGGCTGGGCGCAGATCAAGTATCCTTACGGCGCGTCGGTCGAAGATGCGATGGAGAAGCTGCGCTATGATCTTTATTACATCAAGAATCAGAACCTGCTGCTCGACGCCGGGATCATCTTCGAGACCGTCAAGACCGTGTTGTTCGGGCGCGGCGGCAGATGAGCCGTGGTCAGTAGTCAGTGGCCAGTGGTCAGTTGAGTGATTATGCATTCGCATGGCTGATTCAGCATGACTGAGATCAGGAGTTGAAGATGAAAAAGAGAATTGCCCCTTTGATGATGGCTGTAATCGTTAGCCTGAGCGCCATCGCTCCGGCGCAGGATTTGACGAAGCTGGTGTCGCCCACCTCCGACGAAGCCCGCCCGCGCAGCGTCAAGAAGTCCGACCATAAAGACGCCGTCGTCCCCAAGGAAGCCGCCAGCGACACGCGGCCCGTCAATCCGGCGGAAGCGGCTTCGCCATCGGATGAAGCGGCGATTCAGGCACAGATCAACTCGGTCTATCAAAGTTTTTACAACGGCTACCGGCTCGGCCCCGGCGACATCATCGGCATTTATATTGACAAGCACCCCGAAGATTCTGTAGATAAAGTTACAGTTTCGCCGGTCGGGCGCGTCTACTTTCCTTTGCTTGGCTCGCTCGTGGTCGTCGGCAAAACGGTGCCGCAGCTTCAGGAGTATCTGACGAACTCGGTGGCCGAGTTCATCCGCGAGCCGCGCGTCACGCTGGTATTGATCGAAGCGCAGAGCGCCAAGTTCGGCGTCCTCGGCGACGTCAAAAATCCCGGCCTGATGGTGATGACCAGGCCGTTGCGCGTGCTCGATGCCATCACGATGGCGGGCGGCATTCTCGACACCGGCAGCCAGCAGGTTTCGGTGTTGCGGCAATACGAAGACGGGCGCGTGCAGATGATTTCAGCCGACGTGAAGAAGATTTTGAAAGGCAAAGCCAACCCGGAAGAGAATCTCTATCTGCGCGCTGGCGACACGGTGATCGTTCACGGCAATCTCTTCAAGACGCTCACCAAGCTATCGAATGTGGTCGGCGTCACGACGCTGGTCACTTTCTTATCGCGCGGCGGACGCTAAAGCATCGTGCCGCTCGGTGAGGATCGAACAAGCCAGCCAGTTTTTGGGTCAGGGTCGGACAAAGCGAAAAAGAAAAAACAGACGATTCGAGGAAAAGACCATGCTCAAGCCAACCTATCAATTCACCAAAGAGACCAGCGTCGCTTCGCCGGACGGCAACGGCTACGGGCGGCGCAGCCCGCTCGCTGAACTGATCAGCACACATCTTAAGGCAAAGGGGATGCGGCAGGTGGACTTCTGCCGCCAGACCGGATTCGATCAAGGGTTGTTGTCTAAGATACTTTCGTCCGTCGTGCAGACGCTCAACGTGGAAAGCGCCTTGAAGCTCGCCGAAGGCTTGCAGATTTCGCCGAGCGTCATCTTTGAAGTCATTGGCAAGAAAGATGTCGACGAGATGCTGCGGCGCTTCTACTGCAACTCCAGTCAGTTGATGTGAAGAACCTTTCAGAATAGTCCCGTTAGGGACGAAATGTTTATAGCATTCAGAGTTGATAAAGAATCAAGCTCCGTCAGGAGCGCAATGTCGGCATTTCGCCCCTACAGGGCTTGCGAACCTTTTAGCATCTGGTTGCTATAAACATTGCGCTCCTGACGGAGCTTCCTCTTCAGAAAGGCGCCATAGATGCTCGGCGCCGTTAGCGGTTTTCAAATACGCTTTACGGTAACGCGCCGCAGCCTCGCTGCCGATGCCTTGGCGTCTTTGCTGCTGATCAATCTAACTCGCCAGTGCCGCGTGATCCTGGGCGATCAAGCGCTGCAAGGATTCCGAGAAGACCGCGCCGTCTTCCATCGTCAGCTTGAGCTTCTTCAACTCGTGCTCAATCAAGCGCCGGTTGTCGCTGACCAGCGAATCGGAAACGCCGAGCAGTTTGGCAATCTCCAATTGCGACGGCCCCTGCGGATCATAATAGCAATACCACAGCGTCGTCAGCAGCCGCCCGTAGCGCCGCTCGTTGTCGTTGACGGCGTGGCGCAGCGACGCCAGAAACGCTTCGGCCATGTCGGCAATGTGGCGGTCCTGTTCGCCGCGCAGCAAGACGCCTTCAGGCGTCGCGCGGGTGTCGGCGGCTTCGCGGGGAATGGCACCGCCCGAGTTGCCGACGCTCAACTCTTCATCGAGCGAAGCGATCTTGTAATCCTGCAAAGGAATCCGCGCTAGCACCAGTTGGCGAATCGTCCGCACATCGGTGGGCGAATCTATCGCCTTGAAAATTTCCACCATCAGGATTTCGAGATCGGGGTTCGACAAAATCAGTTGCGATGCGCCTGAACGCCCGACGATGCGCGTATCGCGCCGCCGCATGGCGACGCTCTTGATGGCGTCGCTGAAATGGCCGGCGTCTTTGACGGGCTTAGAGCGCGGCCATTCGCGCAGGCCGAAGACCTGATTGACCATGCGCCCGCGTCGCGGCTTGCTTGCCGCTTCGTCGTGCAGGTCTTCGAGCGTATCGAAGCCGTCGTCTTCAAGTTCTGCGGTGGCGTGCGGCGCTTCAGCCGCTTTGGCTTGCTTCGGCGGGCGACCGCGTTTGCGCGGCGGGCTGGCGGGTTCGGCGACGGCATCAAGGCTGCCGCCGCTGCGCACAAAGCGCGGGCTGGTCTTCAACAGCGAGCTGACGCGTCGCGCCATGCGGAACGATTCGGGATAACGTTTGCGCAGGCGTGCGCCGACCAGGTTCGGCAGTTCGATGTGCGCCAGTTCGTTTTCGATCTCGGAACTGCTGTAGCGCTTCGTGGCGTAATGCTCGAATCGCTGTTTTTGAAACAACTCTAGGAAGAGTTCTTGCGCCAGGTCCGCATTGATTTCAGTCTGCGAGGTCACCGCCGCGCCGTCCGTAGCAAAGTGCAGGGGCCGCACTGCCGGATGGCGCGAGACGAGTTGATAAAGCCCATTCCACAGACCTTCGACATCTTCCTGTTTGAGCAGGCCGGCCCAGTCAATCATCTGTGATTCTCCCACTTTCCTGACAAGCATTTGCTCATGGCATCTCATCCCCATAGGCTGGCGCGATCTCGCGTCGCGCTCATCGTTCCATCGATTGCCTTACGCACACCGGCGAGTTGATAGATGGCCGGTGGGGTTCAGTGGCCTGGGGCACTTCAACGCGATGGAGGCAGGGATAAACACGCAAGCCTGCGTCATTGCTTTAGAGAGCGAATGAAAGCAGCGCCGCCAGGCTCTTGATGGTGGAGATGCTCGAATCAACTGCCTGTGAATCAAACAACCGTTGCTGCTGAAAACAACGCGACAGGGGCGTCGCCTCCCGCAGACTTAACCCACCAGCTTGGAATCATTAATTAGGCAAGAAACGGTCAGGGGCAGTCTGCGCGGCGTAATTGTTATGCGTCAACCAAATAAAGTCAATACAAACATGGGACAGATGGACATCGCTCAGTTACGCACTGAGCGATGTCCATCTGTCAACCGTCACGGGCTTGATCTATGATCGGCGCATGCGCTTGCGCCGGTTTAAGCGGCGATTGGTTCCGCCGCGCTCTTCTTTAACTTGCCGTCCTCCCATGACAGCTTAACCTGGAAGCTAAACGTCAGGTCCACCTGATCCGGGCTGACATTGAGCACTAAGGAAAGCGACTGGATCAGGCTCTCCTTGCCGCCAGTGAAATTCAAGTTGACCTGTAGGCTGGGGCCAGCCGGTTGATTGCTAAACTTGATTTGAAAGGTCAACGTGCCGCCCATGAAAACGAAATTGCCCTCAAGTCCGAGATCGTAGCTCAGATTGTCACCTTGACTGGCGATGTCGGCCTTGAAATGAAGAAAGCCCTTTTGCCATTGATAGACAACATCGAGGTTAAGATCGAATGTCGGTTTCCCGTCGGCGCTCACCAGAGAGGTTTTACCGGATATGGTGAACGTGCCATCGCCTGTCTTGATCACGCTCTGGCCGGAGAGGGTTGCCGTAAAGGTCTTGCCGCTATAACCGAGCGAGAGGTTCCAATTCGCGCTGCTGCCATTGTCCCAGGTATGCTGGCCGTTGACGTTGAAGGCGAATTCGTTGCCATCAGGGCCGCCAAAGTAGGCCAATCCCACCGTGATGCCTTTGTAGGTGCCGGCAAAGCCAATCTCGATGTTGCCGCCTTCTAATTTGCTAACGAATACCAGATTCCCGCCCTTAATATCCCAGGAGCCCGGCAGATTGATATTCGCTATGGTCTGTGCAGCGCTGCCGTCTTTTAGCAGGTTGGTGGTCACGGCGCTAAACTGCAGCAGGTCGTCGCCGTCAAATTCTGCGAGATTGTTTCTTGCCGCATTCAGGCTTTGCAACCCGCTCGCGCCGGTAATCTGTGTCTTGCCGGCGTCGCCCAAATCAAGGGCCAGGTTATGTGTGGTCGGATCAACGCTGATGCTGCCATACAGGGTAATGCTGTTGTTGATGCTGTTGCCTTCGTCGTCCATTAGCGAGTAAACCAGATCATAGGTGCCATCGATGTTGATTGTCCCCAGAAAAGCAAATGGAGATGAATCAGAACCGCCGTTGGCGGCGGCAGGAATGACGGCGTTCAATTGGTTATTGTCGTCGAAGCTGTAATGGACAGGCACCGCCGTCTGGTCGACACTATCCAACGTGTAACGAATCTGATTATCCTTGGGCTCGTCCGCAAGCGAGTTAGTCCGCCATTTGCCGTTCGGCGTCACCTGCCCATTGCTTAATACGCCGACATCGCCTGACGGGAGAAAGACTCTCGTCTCATCGCCAACCTTCAGTTGTAAGCCATCCATATTCTGCCTCCTGTAATTGAAATTAAACCGTCTGCCTTTAGAGATCGCCCTAGAGATCGAAAGATACTCCGCTGGTAATAACGCCAATCGGATGCAGCTTCGAATCAGGTGATCGTGCAAATCCGAGCGTCAAGTTCGCCCTTTTGCCTTTGACTGGAAAACCTTTGAGTTCGAGGGCAATGCCGTACCCTCTCACGCCATGCGCCAGGTCTAGAAGCTCGCCTAATGACGATTGATTGAGGACTCTGCCGCGATCATAAAATAGTTTGACGTAAACGCTCGACAGATCCAGGCCGCCGACCACTTTCTCGGTCACAGGCTTCGAGCTTTTGTGGAGCCAGTTCCAGATCGCCAGCGTGCTCAGACCGGTTTCCCAGTTTTCAAAGGCGATGTTGCGGCCAACGATTTCGCCTTCTTCAAGTCCCCTGACATTCTGTGATCCGCCGAAGCGAAACAGCTTGAAGATGGGCGTGTCGCGGCTGCTTGCGCCGATACCGCGCACGTACCTGAAGAACATATCGGTTGGCTGCTGAATCCCGAAAAAGATTTGCGGCGAAGCCGTGATGCGGAACTGCTCATAGGGGAAATCACCGCCGAGCATGCGCAAGCCTTTCCAGGCGCTCGCCGTGACCTGCACACTGAGGTTGTCTATATGTGGATTCCTGATTCTCGGACTGATCGTCTGATCTATATTGAGCGAGAAGATGGCGGCCTGACCACGGGCGATCAGGGTTCCCAAACCGCGCGCCGTGACCCGAATATCGCGATACTCGAATCCGGTCTTCGCCTGAAGGTTATAGCGCAGGCGTTTTCTGGACGTGCCTTGTGAATCTTCGATCCGGTCATCTATGGTGAATGAGTCGAAGCCAAAGGTGAAACTGCCTTCGCCGCCCGGCTCGCGGTCATTGAAGGCCGGCCCGAATAGATTGCCAAAGCGTTGTTTACGGTTCTGGTAGTAGCCGACCTTTGCATCAATCTGGTAATCGCGCTGTTGTTTGAGCGGCTCCTGGCCCTGCCAGTTGAACAACAGCGCACAGTCGGTAATTTTTCGTCCGGCTTTGGCCTGCAATGACAGCGTCTCGCCGATGTGAAAGAAATTACTGAGCGTCCCTTTCGCCTCGCCGAAGACGGATTGATCTGTAGAATAGCCGCCACTCCCGGACAACAGTAAATTCACCAGGGTCTTTCGACGGGTGACGACAAAGATCAAGGTCGAGTCGGTAGATTTTATTTCAGCGACGCCGGTGATTTCAGGCAGGCGACTGAGGAGAACCTTATCCCGCATGATCGCATCACTGGTGGGAATGTCGCCGGCACGAGTAACCAGCCGGCGCAAGTACCGGCTGTTCAGACTCTTTTTTAGCTCATCTTCTTTTTCTTTTGTGAGTTTCCCATCGGCTTTGACCTCTATGTCGATTGCTTTGGCGAATCGTAAAGGGCTGATCGTGATTCCCCATAAGCCGGTATTCGGATCTTCTATTTTTATATTGGCTTTAGTAGAAGCCCAGCCCTGGACCCGCGCGCTGGCCAGCCCGTATTCTCCCTGAAGCGCAAGCTGAAGCCCGCCTGTGCTTGATCCGGCGGTGTTGGGCGGCGCGGGCTTGCCTAGCACCAGCCCGGCGGCATTTGCCTGCTTAAACACATCCGCCGCGACGCCCGTCAGTTTGTTTTCCGCATTCGCGCCAGGACGTGAAGCGCCATTGGCGGTTACTTCATCGGCAGCGGTGTATTGGATCATCACAGGGATGCGTTGCTCATCCGGCGTCAGATTGCCGAGATCGAAATGCTGATTGATCTCTTGAATCGTCTTAGCGACCGAGATGACCGTTGCGCCGTCTTTGGCAGCCTCTTCGGTGACAATAACGATCCGCAGATTCTTGACGATATTGATCGCGATGGTGATTTTATAAGTGCCGCTAACCGTTTGTCCTATCTGCGTCGAGTTGGGGACTTTTACGAAGACCGCCGCAACTCTTATTTTATCGAACCTCGCATCCATCTGTTTCTGCAAATTGGTTTGCAGATTTTGCACGAAGTCCCATCCGCTGCGATCATTCAAACGGAAATGCTTCCCTGGATTATTTGGATCTGCCTCCTTTGTCCGCATCTCATCGAGCGCCTTTAAGATCGCCTGCATCAAGTCATCGCGGTTCGGGCTGATCGAGATGTCCGCCGGCGACGGCAGCGGGCTGACTTCCCAGAAGGTCGTTGTGGGTGACCCGGTGCCGGTTGCCGCGCTGGCGCGGCCTATGCAGTGGAGATTGATAGTGACCTCGAATGTCCCGTCGCCCGGCGCGCTCAGAGATCGGGCGCACGACGGAATCAACAGGTGCAATGCCGCAGTGATGGTCAGCAGTAGCAACAGCCGCACTTTGTTCATCTATAACCTTCCACAGGAGCCGCCGAATTTTTCTAAGGGCCCAATCGTCAATCACTGAATAGAGAGTTTTTATAAGGGCCGCCATGCTGAAACCGCTATTTCTGCACTCTGGCAGTTGCGAACTTACCCTGCTGCGCCAGGGTTGCGGCCATGTCCGGCAAGTATTCCCAATGCCAGTGTTCTTTGTTCACCGTTCTGATAAACCCGAGGCGCGGCGCATTTTTCTTCAGCCAGGCGTACAGAGGGTCTGCGTCAAACCCATGCGTGTTGAGGTCGAAGGCCTGCCCGTGTTGATGATTCGATTTGCCGGGCTCGGCGGCGAGATTTCCTCTGCCTGCCTGGAATAATCTGAAAAGCTCGGCCTGCTTCTGAAAGGTACGGAAGCCGCTCTCAACAGAAAGCTCCAAGTGGCTCTCTGCCGCAGCGTCGCGCAGCCTCAAGTAAGGAACGAGGCTCTCGAAGGTAATTTGCTCCATTTCGCTTCCTGCGCCGACGATGTTCACCAATAGCTTGGCGCCTAAATAGTTGCCACCCTGCCAACAGGCATTCGGCCCTTTATGATCGCTCCAGGCGGCGGAACCGAAAGCCTGCGAACATCCTGCCGTCAGGTTCGAGGCCGCCGTCCATCCCAGTTCTTCAGCGGCGGACGCCTGGCCATTGGCAATCGTTGCGCGGCTGACTCTAAGAAACTTTGCCGGTGGGTTGCCGGCGGATTCTTCAGTGACGACGACAAAGCTGCCGAACGGAATACTGCCGCTCGTCGCTTTGAAATTAGGCGCGCCCTCGCGAATCAAGGCATTATGATCTGTCACCGTGAAGTTGTTTCCCATCGGCGGCGCTTGCATGTCGGCAGGCGACCAACCGGTGATCTCATTCAGAAAGCGCCCCTCCAGATTAGCGGCCTTCGTCCAACCCGAAGGAAGTCCCAGAGCGGCGTCTGTCGGCTCGACACGAACAAAGACCGTGCGGGCCGCATCGGTTCGTGTATCCGTGACCTGGACGGACGTTCGCCTGGGGATGCGTTTGAAATCGCCGATCTGTGTGCCTGGCGGTAGCGCATCGCCATTTTGATAGACCTCGAAGCGCGAAAGATCATCGGCGCGGCGCAGGCGCGTGTCATTATCTTCAACAATAAATAACTTATCTTTATAGGTCGGAATGTTCATCACGAAATCCTCCTCAGTCAGATGGCTGTGAAATGGGTGTTGCTTATGCAAGCGGCGCGAGGCGACAGCTTAAAGCGCGCAACGTATATCACAATTATCTGCCCACTTCAACTAGCTGGCCTGTGGCTTGATCGCCGCTGGTAAAATTCGCCCCGGTCGAATCCAGATCGGGCAGATGGCCTTTCTCAGCTTTTGCCTTCGTGCATAGCCAGCGGCGCTGGAATTCGTGTCGCGTTCGACATTTCACTGGCTTGAAAGAGTCGAGGCGCGCCATGTTGAGATTGCTCTTCTGGTTTTCGATCACAGCGATTATCTACACCTATTTGGGCTACCCGCTGGTGGTTTGGGGACTGGCGCGCTGCCGCCGCCGCGAGGTGCTGAGAGCCGCCATCACGCCGAAAGTCTCTGTGGTCATCGCCTGTCACAATGAAGCGCGCAACATCGAAGCGCGCCTGCGCAACCTGCTCGAATGCGATTATCCGCATGAACAGCTTGAAATCATCCTCATCTCGGACGGCTCGACAGACTTGACCGCAGAGGTCGCACGGCGCTTCGCGCCTGCGCGCCTGCGCGTCTTCGCTTACGAGCGGCAGATGGGGAAAGCCACCGCGCTCAATGTCGGCGTCGAGCTGGCAACCGGCGAGGTGATCGTTTTCGCCGATGCGCGGCAACGCTTTGAAGCCCAGGCGATTCGTGAGATGGTCGCCAACTTCGCCGATCCTGCCGTCGGCGCAGTATCGGGCGAGTTGCTGCTGGACGGCGGTGCGGGGGTCGGCGAATCCGTCGGCCTGTACTGGAAATATGAAAAGTGGATTCGCAAAAACGAGAGCCGTTTCGATTCGGTGATTGGCGCGACGGGAGCGATTTATGCGATTCGCAAATCCCTGTGGCAGCCGCTGCCGCCCATGACGATTCTCGATGATGTCTACACGCCGATGCAGATTGCCATGACCGGCCATCGCGTCGTCTTTGAAGACCGGGCTCGCGCTTATGACCAAGCCGTGAACTCGGCGCGGCGCGAATTCGCCCGCAAAGTCCGCACGCTGACGGGCAATTATCAACTCTGCCAACTGATGCCGCGATTGCTCGTGCCGACCAGCGCCCTGCGCCTGCAATTCTATTCACACAAGTTGATGCGCCTGGCCGCGCCGCTCCTCTTTCTGCTGTTGTTTGCCATCAATGTAGCGATCATCACAGTCCAGGGAGCCTCGCTGTTTTACAGCGCGACGCTGGCGGCGCAGTTGATTTTTTACGCCTGCGTGGCGGCTGGCGCATACCTGTTGAAGCGGCAGCGCAAAGTGCGGCTGCTGAATTTCGCTTATGTCTTTTCGGTGATGAACGCCGCGGCGCTCGTCGGCCTGATCTATTTCATCGTTGGCAAGCGCGACGTATGGGTGCGATGAAAGCAGGGGCTAGAGGCTAGGGGCTAGAGACTAGAGAAAATCTCCGGTCACCAGCCTCTAGGCTCTAGCCTCTAGCCTCTGATTTATGAGAGTTCTGGTTCTCGATGGCAACGAAAATCAAGCGGTGGCCGCCGTGCGGTCACTGGCGCGTGCGGGCCACACGGTCGTGGTCGGGGCCAGCACGCCGTGGTCAAAAGCCGGCTGGTCGCGCGATGCGGCGAGCACCTTCATCTATCCCGCGCCTCAGCAAGACTCGGTCGCTTTCGTCCATTGCATTGCCGAAGAAGCAAGGCGTGAACCCTGTACGCTTGTGCTGCCGATGACTGAGCGGACGACGCTGCCGCTGTCGCTGCATCGAGATGTAATTTATGCCGCAGGCGCGCGGATGGTCTTGCCGGCGCACGACACGGTGCTGCGCGCCTTCGATAAACAAGAGACGACGCGGCTCGCCCAGTCGCTCGGCGTCAGTGTGCCGCAAACGCTGGTTGTTAACGGCATCAACGAGGCACGCCGCGCGGCTGCGTCGTTGCCTTATCCTGTAGTGCTCAAGCCGCGCTCTTCTGAAGAGGTCAGCGCGTCAGGCAAAGTCACGGCGACCGGCGCGCCGCTTTACGCGCGCACCGCCGATGAATTCATTAGCGCCTATCAAGCCATCAGCCGGCGCTGCTCGGCAGTGCTGGTGCAGGAATTTATTGACGGCGCGGGCGCGGGTTATTTCGCCTTGATGAATCAGGGCGAACTGCGAATGGAGTTCGCCCATCGCCGCATACGCGACGTGCGGCCTACAGGCTCAGGCAGCGCCCTGCGTGAGAGCGTCCGCCCTGACGGGCGAGTCAAAGAGGCGGCGCTGGCTATCCTGCGTGCGTTGCAATGGCACGGCGTCGCGATGGTCGAGTTTCGCCAGAAGGCCGATGGCACGCCGGTCTTTATGGAAGTCAACGGGCGCTTCTGGAATTCGCTGTCGCTGGCGGTTTATGCCGGCGCGGACTTTCCGGCGCGGCTCGCTGAACTAGCCGAGCGCGGCGAGGTTGAGACAACACTCGATTATCAACACGGCGTCAAATGCCGCTGGCTGCTTGGTGATTTTCGCCACTTTATCGAAGTGCTGCGCGGCGCGCCACGCGGGTATCCCGGCACGTTCCCGTCGCGGCTTCAGACGCTTGCAAAGATTTGTATTCCGGCGCGCGGCACGCTGCACGATAATCTCACCCGGCGCGATCCGCTGCCGGAGTTGGGCGACTGGCTCGATTTTCTGTTGCGGCGGCTGCCAGCGGGTTTGAAGAAAAGCGCCGGCAAGCGCGAAACGCGCAAAGACAACTCGCCTGCGGCATCGCAGTCGGCGATTTGAGATGAGCGATACGCTAATGATGACAGGCGCGATTCACGTTCATAGCACCTACTCGGACGGCGAGTTCACACTGGCCGAATTGCGTGAAGTCTATATCTCGCTCGGCTGCCGCTTTGTCTGTATGACTGATCACGCCGAATACTTCGACGCCGCCAGGCTCGCCGATTACGTAGCCGAATGTAGACGGCTTTCGGATGCGAGCTTTCAGTTCATCGCCGGGCTTGAGTTCAGTTGTGACCAGCGCATGCACGTGCTCGGCTTCGGCGTCACGCGGCGTGTCGAGACGACCGACCCGCAAGCGGTCATCCGTCACATCAAACGGCAAAGCGGCCTCGCGGTGATTGCCCATCCGATGGATAGCGCCTTTCAGTGGATCGAATCATTCGACGAACTGCCGCACGGCATCGAGACATGGAACTCGAAATATGATGGCCGCTACGCACCGCGCCCGCAGACCTTCGCGTTGCTGAATCGCTTGCAAGAGCGCGAGCCGCAGATGCGCGCTTTTTACGGCCAGGATTTGCACTGGAAACGCCAGCATCGCGGATTGATCAATCACTTACCAATCGACAGCGCGGCGCGGCAAGCGGTCTTGAGCGCTTTCGAGCGCGGCGATTACCTGGCCGTGAAAGGCAACATCGAGTTGCCGTCAAGCGGCGTGCTGTCAGCCGAACTGATCGCGCGCTTTGGCGACATCAACGGGCGCTACAGCAGGCGGCGACAGTTGATCAAGCGGGCGAAGAAACTGATTGACCGCGTCGGGCTCAGATTGCCCGCGCCGGTGAAGGCGCAACTCAGGCGAATCTTTTAGTGAAGGCAGGCGCGACACGGGGACGCGGCGACGCGGCGACGCGACGAACGAAAGTGAGGGGGAGAGGGAGTGAGGGAGTGAAAGAACATCTGTTCGCCAGTGGCCCGTTGTTTCTCACTCCCCCACTCCCCTACTCCCCCACTCTCTTTGTCGCCGCGGCGCCGCGTCGTCTTCTCTCAGGGTGGGTGCTGTGATGAATGATCGCATGGTGTTTTTGATGTATCACGAAATCGAAGCCGCAGGCCGCGCGCTGTGCGAGCCGGAGCCGGGCTACGTGCGCTACGCCGTAAGCGAGGCGGCCTTGCGCCATCAACTGGCGCACTTGCAGGCTGGCGGCTATAGCGGCATCAGCGTCGGCCAGGCGCTTGCCGACGATCCACACGAGGCTGCGGTCGTCATCACCTTCGACGACGGCTGCGAAACCGATGCGCTCATCGCCGCGCCGCTGCTGGCCGGGTTCGGCTTCAAGGCGACCTTCTACGTCATCGCAGGGCGCGTCGGCCTGCGCGGCTATCTGTCGCCGGCGCAACTGCGCGAGTTGAGCGCCGCAGGCTTCGAGATCGGCTGCCACTCGATGACGCATAGCTATCTGGATGAGTTGAACGACGAGCAGTTGCGCGTCGAGCTTGCCGAAGCCAAAGACCGGCTGGAACAGATCACGCACTCGCCAATCGCACATTTCTCATGTCCCGGCGGTCGCTGGAGTCGCAGCCTGGCGCGCACGGCTGCCGAGGTCGGTTACCAGTCTATCGCCACCAGCCGCGTCGGCACGAACAGCCCTGCGACCAACCGCTTCAATCTGGCGCGCGTGGCCATCATGCGCGATACGGATAGCGCCGCCTTCGCGCGCATCATGCGTGGCGAAGGTCTGACTGCACGGCGGGCTCGCTCCGGGCTGTTGAACGCCGCCAAAGCGATTCTCGGAAACACGGCCTACGAGCGCGTCCGCGCCAGGGTACTGCCGCAAAGTTAGCCAGGTTACAGTATCTCGCTCGGCGAGGCGCAGGCGAGATGATCCGGCTTTGAGGCAATGCTTTTTCTCAAAGTGCTATGCCGATCCCTTGCTTCCAAGTTTAGCCCACACTGATTACCGAATTGCCAGCGCCGCTACTTTATTGCCGTCCAGATGGAAAGTCTGTTCCCAGTCGTTGCCAGAGATATTGCAATACCCGCCGAAAATCAACAGGGCCTGCGCCGCCGCCGCTTTCCAGACGATGGCACACGGCGTGCAGTTTGGAATCACCGGCTAATGCTTTAGAATAGCTTGTGCCCGTTCGATCAAGTCATCAAAACGTAGTGAACCCGATTCCGTGGACTCTTAGGTTGGCAACCGAGTCACCGACTTACCGTGCGATGTTCGTCGTTACAGCCGCCGGCTCATCATCGCGACCCGCCCGCCATATCGGTTGCCGTTCGATTGGAGCCACACGCTCCGATGTGAGGTGAGGTTATGAAAAATCAATCGCGTCTCTCCCCTGCCATTGCTTTGGCGATGGCGATTACCTTTCTCCTGTTTGCGTCTTACTTGCCGCGCGCCTCAGCCACCAGCGCCGCGCAGGAGGTCACCCCGGCAGCGACGCTGACCGAACTTTCGATTGACAATGCGCCGTCGGACAACAGTTCGTCCACTTGCGCTTTTGGCCTCGGCGACACGCCAGGACTGCCGCGCGGCCAGGTGCAATTCAGTTGGGCCAATAAG
Source organism: Blastocatellia bacterium (assembly GCA_039648975.1). Lineage (GTDB taxonomy): Bacteria > Acidobacteriota > Blastocatellia > UBA7656 > UBA7656 > DATENM01. Next base: position 2,924 of record JBBWZK010000030.1, on the reverse strand, counting down.
CTGACGCCGCCGGTTTACCCGGCGACGCTGCGCGCCGTCACCATCGGCTTGAATCGTGCAGGGCCGCTCGGCAGCGAAGTTCTGCCCGATCAGCTTTATCGCATAGCGATCTATGTTGACCCGGAAAGCGATGGCCCGGCTAACGGTCAAGCGCCCGATGCGACCTTTCTGGCACGGGCGCGCGGCAGAGAAAAAGTATTGTCGTTCAACCTTGCCGTGCCGCTGACGATCACCGGCGGCAGCTTCGTCGTCGCCGTCATTGATGAATTCAAAATCGCCGGCTTTCCAGCCGCGTATGACGTGCCGGGCAAATCCATGCCGCCCGGTTCCGCTTCATACATCAGTTCGGATGCCGGCAAGAACTGGTTCAGGGTTTCCGATGTGCCCTTTTCAGGGCAAGGCTCGTGCAGCCATCCGGGCAGCTTCTTTATTCGCGCGACGGTCGAGACCGGGACGGTCGATTCGTTCGCCATCACGAAGATCCAAGACCCGGCGGCGGTCGAACCCTGGGATGTCAGCCTCGGCAATGGCTTCGCGCTGGTCACCAATTACGTTTCCGATAACCTGACCATCCTGCCTTCTCCCCTGTACAACACGGTTCAAAACGTCGCGCTTGGCGACGGGCCGGGCGGCACCGCCGATGGGCCGTTCGGCGTCATCGGCCCGTTCGGCATTCCGCAGCAGGCCGGTGTCACGCAGATCAAGGCGTTCGTGACGCTGTTCGGCTCAAACACGATTCCGTCAAAAGAATTTCCGGTCGATTATTCGACCGTCGGCGAAGGCCGCCTCGTCGTCCTGACCCAAGGGCCAAACAACACGTTCGTGCCGGCAGTGACGATCAACGTCGGCAAAGGGCCGCGCTACCCAGCGTTCCTTAACGTTGGCACGCGCAGGAAAATCTACGTGCCCTGCGGCGGCGCTAATCGCGTAGATGTGATAGACGTGGCGACTAACGCGAAGGTTGCTGAAATTCCTGTTGGCGTTGACCCGTCGAGTTGCACGCTGGCGATTGGCGGCGCGAAGCTCTACGTCACCAACTTCGGCGATGGCTCGATCTCGGTGATTGATACGGCGACAGACCATAAGATCAAAGACATTCCGGTGCCGAGTGTGCCGGTTCCGCAGCCGTTCGGCTCGACGCCGCCAAACACCAACGTGCCGCTGAAGAATCCCTGGCGCGGCGTCATCTCAACGACGAACGGCAAGCTCTACGTCACCTACTGGGGCACTGCCGGCGACGTTTTCCCGAACGGCGCGATTGTCGAATTCGATACCTGCAAGGATGAATTCCTGCGCGCTATGCTCGACGATCAAGCGCACGGCACGCCGGCAGGCAGCGTCGGCGCATCAGGCATCGTCGCGCCGACCGCGCCGCTCGTGCGCGACAGCGCCAGCGGCACGACACTCGAAGCCGGCGGCGGTGGCGGCGGGCCGTTCGGCATCACTTCAGGCGGCTCGAGTTTCTATCCGCTAGTCTTCACCAATGACGGCGCGGGCCTTGTCGGCATGCTCGATACGCGCATCGATCAAGTCGTATCGGTGCCGCTCGATGGCTTGAAGATGTGCGCCAAACCGCGCGGCGTCGTTGTCGGTAACGACACCAGCAACAGCTTACCGATGCCTCCTGTAGGCATTCCCAATCGTCTCGCGGTCGTCGCCTGCGGTCAGCCCGATAACGCGGTGATACTGGTCAAAGTGCCGCCGGTGCAAAGCCAGTCTATCTCCAGTTTCCCGGTCATCACCAGCTTCAGCATCGACACGCAGGTGCGTCTGGACGGCAGCGGCTTCGTTAACGGCGACCGCCTGGAAGCGTTCGATCTCGACACCGGCAGTTGCCTGACATTCAACAAGTCGATCAAGATCAAGAAGAACGGCACGGTGCTGCTGCAACGCGGTCGGTTGAGCGACGGGCGAACCATCGACGCGGCCAAAAATGATGTCATCCTTCGTTTCATCCATCGGGATGGCACGATCTTTCTGTTAGGTTCCAGCTAGGTAGTCGGGCCGCTCGAAAACGGCTGGCTCATTGACAAGCCGCGCAGCCGGTGAATGATTAAGTCGATGAGCCAGTCATTCCAGTTTCACATCGCCGCCGAAGACGCGGGGCGTCGTCTCGATGAGTTCCTCGCCTCGCGCTTCGGCGGTTTGTCGCGCCTGCGCCTACAGAATCTCGTCAAGGCGGGCGCGTGTACAATCAATCAAGCCGTGATGCCCGCCGGCTGGCGGCTGGCGGCAGGCGATGTGGTAGACCTTACACTCGATGACGCGCCGCCGACGGCGATGGAGCCGGAAGCCATCGGCCTAGACATCCTCCACGAAGACGAACAGATTCTCGTCGTCGTCAAGCCCGCCGGCCTCCTGGTGCATCCGAACAAGGGCACGAAAGGCGGCACGCTCGCCAACGCCCTCGCCTATCATCTCAATCGCCACTACTACGGCACGATTGCGCGTCTGGCAGTGCCGGCACATGGCGAAGCGCATCAACTCATACGGCCCGGCATCGTACATCGTCTCGACCGCGCCACGTCCGGCGTGATGGTCATCGCTAAAACGCAACGCGCGTTGAGCCTGCTGTCGCGCCACTTTCATCGCCGCCTGATCGACAAGCGTTACCTGGCGATGGTCGCGGGCACGATCACTGAAGCGGCAGGGCAGTGGCAAGCGCCGATTGATCGCCACGCAGAAAGGCAGCCGCACTGGTGGGTGAGCGAAGGCGGCAAGCTTTCTGTAACGAACTTTACCGTGCGCGAGCGCCTGATGGATGCGACCCTTCTGGAGTTGGAGCCGGTCACGGGCCGAACGAACCAGTTACGCATCCACGCGGCTTACTTCGGCCATGCGATCATCGGCGATGATCTTTATGGCAACGCGGAAGAGCGACGCGGCGACGCGGGAAGAGACGACACGGCGACACGGCGACACGG
>JBBWZK010000420.1:0-5122 GCA_039648975.1 Blastocatellia bacterium | reverse complement strand
GACCACCGCAGGGTCGCCCCTACATGAAGGATGGAACGATTTTGCAATAATCTCGCTTGCATCATAGGTTGAACTCGTATGCCAAGAGTCTTGTTGTTATTGCCAACCACCACCTATCGGACGAAGGCTTATCTCGACGCCGCGCGCAAGGTCGGCGTTGATGTGGTCGCCGCCTCCGAGCAAGCGAGCACACTGGCGGCGCGCAATCCCGAGGGCTTGTTGGCGCTCGATCTCTTCAATCCTGATGAGGCGGCGCGACAGGCGCAGCAGTACGCCGCCGAACATGCGATTGACGCCGTCATTGCTGTGGACGAAGACACAGCGGTTGCCGCTTCGTTTATCGCTCGCGAGCTTCACCTCAAACACAATCCGGTCAGCGCCGCACGGGCGGCGAAAAACAAGCATCTGATGCGCGAGGTCTTAAGCCATGCGGGTGTGCGCGTGCCGCGTTATCAAGCGTTTTCGCTCGATGCAGATGTACGGGAGATCGCTGCCCGTCTTGATTATCCGTGCGTCGTCAAGCCGGTCTTTCTGTCGACCAGTCGCGGCGTGATGCGCGCCGACAATGCAGAAGAATTCGCCCACGTCGTCGAACGGCTTGATCGCATCGTCAGCAATCCGAATATCGCTAAACGCGGCGGCGATGCGGCGCGCGAAGCCCTGGTCGAAGAGTTCATTCCAGGCGTCGAGGTCGCCGTCGAAGGCCTGGTGACGAACGGCGAGTTTCGCGCCCTGGCCATCTTCGATAAGCCCGATCCGCTCGACGGGCCATTCTTTGAAGAGACGATTTACGTTACTCCTTCGCGTTTGCCTGAAGAGGTGCAGCGCGACATCGTCGAAACGACTGCCGCCGCGACGCGCGCCATGGGCATGACGAAAGGGCCTGTGCATGCCGAACTGCGCGTCAATGAACAGGGCGCTTATGTAATCGAAGTCGCAGCGCGCACGATTGGCGGTTTGTGCGCTCGCGCTCTGAAATTTGGCGAGGGCCTGACGCTTGAAGAGATCATCATTCGCCACGCGCTCGGCGATGAGGTGAGCGCGATTGAGCGCGAGCCCCAGGCGGCGGGCGTGATGATGATTCCGATTCCGCGCGCCGGCACCTTGCGCGAAGTCTTCGGCGTAGCGGAAGCCCGGCAGGTTGCCGACATCGAAGACCTCATCATCACAGCGCACATCACCCAACAGGTCGCGCCGCCGCCCGAAGGCGCAAGCTATCTCGGATTCATCTTCAGCCGCGCCGCCACGCCCGCAGGCGTCGAGGCGGCGCTGCGCCTGGCGCACGCGCGGCTTGAGTTCATTATCGATTGAAAATCGTTAACCTCCGATAACAAGACATCTTTTTACAGATTTTGACAACGGCGTGAGGATTTCATGCGGCATAGCTCTGTACACTTGCCGGGTGATTCACGCGAGCAGTTCTGACTCCACTGAGCTGCGAGAGTGCTTTCGTCAGAAAAGTTCAACCACCACTGCTCGCGTGAATAGATATTTTAACCGAGCAGCAACCAGCAAGGCGGTTTCAGCAGCCGCCGCACGCGCCGCGGGCATGGGCCTACAAACCGCCTGCCGCGTCTGCGGCGGCGCCTCTTCGCAATTGGCCCACGTCGCTTGCCTGAAAGTGGCTCTTGCCTGAGAGCCATTTTGCGCTAGGATTGCCATCGAGGAGAAATGACCGATGGCACGAATTCCAGGCGTCAATCCCAACGAAGTCGAACCCTACATTACCAAAGTCTTCGAGGCGCAGGCGCGCAAATGGGGCGGGCCGCTCGCCAATCATTTGCTTTACGCGCGCCGGCCTTCGATCTTTCGCGGCGTGCGCGGCATGTGGACAGGCATTGAAGCGTCGGGCTTGATCGACGCACGGCTGCAAGCTCTGGTCAACCGCCGCGTCGCCTCAATCAACGGCTGCGAGTTCTGACAGGACATCAATGCTGCGGTCGGCAGCCAACTGGGCGTCAGCGACGAAAAGATTCTGGCCCTGGCGGATTATGCGACCAGCCCGCTTTACAGCGAAGCCGAGCGAGTGACCCTCGAATACGCCGATGCCATGACGATCACCGGGCACGAGGTGAGCGATGAATTGTTCGCTCGATTACAAAACTTCTACGATGCAGATGCCCTCGCTGAGTTGACCGCCATCATCGCCTGGGAGAACGCGTCGAGCAAATTCAATCGCGCCCTACGCGTGCCGTCGCAACAACTCTGGAAGCGCGAGACCAATCCTGGCGAGGAGCGAGGCCGCGAGAATGACGCTTGAAACCAGAGCCGCCACCACAACGATCAGCCTGGAAGCGTCGTGCCGGAATCATCTCATTGCAGTGACAAGCTGGTACGCCGTCTTTTGCCGGGCGTGACGTTGTGCAGCGCCGTTGCGAGCCGCCGCACGCCGACGCGAATCTCCCGCTCGTTGTAACCGGCATAGCCGAGCATCAGCCCTGCGCGATGGTGATATTTAATACTGAAGGCCGACAGGGCTTGCGCTTCGACGTTCTGACGAGCCGCCTCTTCCTGCGCGCGGCGATCATCTATGCCATCACGCAACCAGCCGACTAGATGTATACCGGCGTCGTGCGGCTCCAGGTCGAGCAAGCCGCCGAGTTCGCGCCGCGCCGCTTCAACCAGCATGTTTTGCCGCTCGGCATACAAAGTTCGCATGCGGCGAATGTGGCGCGTGAAGTGGCCTTCATCAATAAAGTCGGCGAGCACTGCCTGATCTATCGAAGGCGTGAAGCGCGACAACACGCCGCGCGCCGCGACAAACGCATCAACCAGATCCGCAGGCGCGACGACGTAGCCGATGCGCAACGACGGAAACAGCACTTTGCTGAACGTGCCGAGATAGATCACCCGGCCATCTTGGTCGAGTCCCTGCATCGCCGCCAGCGGCCTGCGCGCGTAGCGATACTCGCTGTCGTAATCATCTTCGATAATCCACGCGCCAGCCGCACGCGCCCATTCCAGCAACGCCAGCCGCCGCGCCAGGCTCATGGTCACGCCGAGCGGGTATTGATGCGATGGCGATACGTAGACGAGCCGCGCATCAGGCGCGCTGCGCGCCCCGGCCTGCACGTCAAGTCCTTCGTCATCAATCGGCACGGGAACGACGCGCGCGCCGGCTGCCAGAAACGCCGCCCGCGTGCCGAGATAGCCTGGGTCTTCGATCCACGCCGCGTCGCCGGCATTGAGCAACAAGCGCGCGGTTAAATCCAGAGCTTGCTGCGCGCCCGCCACGATGATGACCTGCTCGGCGTCGCAGCGCACGGCGCGCGCCGCGCCCAGATAAGCGGCAATCGCTTCGCGCAATGGCCGATAACCCGCCGCATCGCCATAACCGAGTAGTTCGCGCGGCGGATTGCGCCATCGGCGCGCCAGTAGCTTTGACCATAAATCTGCGGGAAAGGCATCAAGCGCCGGTGTGCCTGGACGAAAAGGACGGACCGGTGAGACGTTGCGCGATGCGGTCAGCAGCGTGTGCGCGAGCGCCGCGCCGCGTTCGGATAAAGCGCGGCCTTTACGCGATACTTGCGCCGCTCGCGGCAGGGCTGCGCCAATGAAGAGCATCTCGTCGGGCAGGGCGCGCGACACATAGGTGCCGCTGCCGACCTGGCCTTCGAGATAGCCTTCGGCAAGCAACTGCTCGAAAGCGTTCATCACGGTGTTGCGCGATACGCCGAGTTCTGTGGCCAGCTCGCGCGTCGATTGCAGGCGGGTGCCGGGTTTGAGCTGGCCGGCGAGAATCGCACCGCGCAGGGCTTCGTAAAGCTGGCGATAAAGCGGCTCTGACGAGGACGCATCAAACAGCAGAGCCGTGTAGGGAACCGCTATCGCGTGTTTTGACATGCAAACTTCCTCCCAGAGCGGCGCTGAAAATTGGCACCATCAGTTTAAGCCGAAATGGAACTTGTTTCCATGCCAATTCTTGTTATGCTGTCGTCGCAGAGAGTACCGTCTTCAGGCGGAAAGCTCTCGCTTTGCGCAACCCTTGTAAAAGGAGTGAAGGTTGATGGAAAGATTCGCGCCGACTGAGCGCACCACCTTAAAGCGACTGCCGAAGCGTGCTGCGTATGACCGCGAGCGGGTTTATGCCATTCTCGATGAAGCGTTCATCTGCCACGTCGGCTTTGTCGCGGATGGTCAGCCGGTTGTCATCCCAACCGGCTATGGGCGCATTGGTGATGTGCTTTACATTCACGGTTCGGCGGCGAGCCGTATGCTGCGCACGCTCGGTGAAGGGATAGACGTTTGCGTGACCGTCACGCTGATCGACGGGCTGGTGCTGGCGCGCTCGGCGTTTCATCCTTCGTTCAACTATCGCTCGGTCATCGTCTTTGGCAAAGCCCGTGTGGTCACGGAAACGGCTGAGAAGATGGCGGCGTTGCACGCCTTCACAGAGCATGTGATTCCTGGCAGATGGGACGAGGTGCGCGCACCCAATGAGAGCGAATTGAAAGCGACGACGGTGCTGGCGCTGGCGCTCGAAGAAGCCTCAGCTAAGATTCGCACCGGCCCGCCGATTGATGATGAAGAAGATCACGCGCGGCCTGTATGGGCAGGCGTGCTGCCGCTGCGGCTCGCCGCCAGTAAGCCAATCGATGATGAACAGTTGCAGTCCGGCATCGCGCTGCCGCCTTACGTGCGCGATTACCAGCGCACAACGCCAAATGGAAAATAAGGAGGTGCAATTGCCGTGTCACTCGAAATGCGCGCCGTATGCGAACGCTGTTTGACAACGCTCAAAATGGACAGCGAGGCTTACATCTGCTCGTATGAATGCACCTTCTGCCGCGTTTGCACGGAAGCCATGCAGCAAGTCTGCCCGAATTGCTCAGGCCGGCTCGTCGAACGCCCGCGCCGGCGTTCAGAATGAAAGCCTGCTGCTGCCCGTCGTCCCGACCCTGGATTTATCACCGCAAAGGCGCAACCTTTGCCGCAGGGAAGCTGACAGATGATGCCGCGCCTTTGCGGTGAATCTTACATTGACCTGGGAGCGTGGGCGTCTCGCCCGCCAGTTTTTGGTATGCGAAAGCTTGCGGGCAAAGCGCCCACGCTCCCCGGGCCATTAGCCGCCGGCGATGGCGGGAACGATGGAAATTTCCGCCTGCGCCGGCCCCAGCGTCGC
>JBBWZK010000419.1:0-8022 GCA_039648975.1 Blastocatellia bacterium | reverse complement strand
GACCACCGCAGGGTCGCCCCTACATGATTTATGAAACGAATTTGATTCCTGAAAAAGCGCGCAAAAAACGGTCGATGTCAAAAGCTTCCAGGGCGCTTTCGCGGCGCACCGTTGCCGGCAGTTCTTTATGAAAACAACCCATATCAAACCAGTTTTCAGCCTGTTTCCATCGGCGGAGCACTTGCGCGCGAACTTGCGCCGCCGTTAGTTGCAGCGCCGCCGCAGGCAATTCGCCTTCGAGCAGAAAACAAAAGCTGTTTTGATGGCTTACCTTCACGTCGTATAAATTCTCCAACAAATCGCCGAGCGCAAACCCGTAAGCGTCGCCCGCGCAGTGGAAAACCCACGACGTTGGCAGCGTTGCCGTTTCATTGGCACCTTCAACTTTATGGCTTTCTCTGACGACCGAAATTTCAACAGCGGAAGCCCCTTGCGGCAACCCCAGTTCGACCGCTATGGCCTTTGCCAGATCGCCCGACAGCGGTCGCCAGGCGGAGCGAAAACCTGGCGCGCTGGCCGCTGCTTCGGCAGTTCGCACAATCAATTTGCGTCCCTGAGTTCGTGTCGCGCGGCGCGCCTGACCGCCGAACAAAAACGTCGTTCCCCGGCGAGCGCCCCATTCGAGACTGCCGAGTTTGCGTCCGGTCATCTCATCTATAACCTCCATCGCGTGACGTTGCGTATCGATCAGGTTGCTGTAAATTTCTCGGTGCTCATAGAGCGTTTGCCATCGCGCGCCGGGTTTCAATATGCCGTTCGGCAACGCGTCGAAATAGGCTTTATCAATCAAGTGCTCGATGATTTCTCGATAGGTGTTTTTTGCAATCAGCGGCGCGCCCGCAGGCGTGGCGAATAGCTCATAAGCGGCATCGGGGAGGATCTCACCGTTGCGCGTCTGTTTGATGTAGGAGCAAAGTTGCTGCACGACAATCGCGGGGCGAAAGAAATAATGGCCGGTTTCAAGCTCACCTGACCGAGCGGCGCGAATGAAGACTTGAAACATTGCCTGTTCGATTGCATCGCGATAAAAGCAAGCCACCGCAGCGCGGGCAGCGCGGCGATTGCCGCGCCCGAGGCGTTGCAGAAAGGCGCTGGTGTTTTCGGGCGGGCCGACGAGCATGACCAGATCGAGGTCGCCGATGTCTATCCCCAACTCAAGCGTCGAAGTGGCAAAACACAGGGCGGCTTCAGCCATCGTGAAGTTGCGCTCCGTGGCGTGGCGCACGCGCACGTCGAGGCTTGAGTGATGGACAAACACGCGGTCACCAAAAGGCGAGCCCTGGCGACAGACGCGCGCCCACGCTTCGCATTCGGCGCGGCTGTTGCAAAACGCCAGAGCTTTGCGAATGCCGCGCTGCTGAAAGTCTGCCAACAACCTGAGCAGCGACTGGCTGCCGTGCATCTCGATCAACTCCGCATCAAAGCGGCGTTGCCCTTCGGTTTGAATGACCACAGGCTCTCGGAAGTATCGCGCCGCCACGGCAAGCGGGTCATGCACGGTCGCCGACAGCGCGCAAAATTGCACTGCATCAGTCAAGCTGTCGCCGCGCGAAAAGGCGTAACGCCTGAGCCGCCGCAGGCGATTGAGCAAAATGCGCAACCCGTCGCCGCGCGCGCTGTTGTCAAGCAAGTGAATTTCATCGAGCACGACGGCGCCAACGTCCTTGAGCATGCGCGGGCGATTGGCCAGCAAGGAATCGAGCGATTCCGGTGTCGTCAACAACAACTGCGGCGGGCGATGCGGTTTGAGCGCCGGCTCGTCGCCGGTCTTGATTTGCATGGCAATGGCGAGTTGCTCTAAAGGCTGGCCGAGCCGTCTGGCGAGATCGCGCGTGAGGGCGCGCGTCGGAACGACGTAAACCAGTTGTAGAGAGTTATGTGATTTGCGTGTTGAATCACATTTGAGGCGTTCGATGAGCGGCATCAGCGCGGCTTCGGTTTTGCCGCTCGCGGTAGCAGAAACCAGTATACAATTTCTTCCCGCCAGCAGCGGCTCGGCGGCCAGGGCTTGAATATCGGTGAAGCGACCGAAGCGCGCGAGAAAGGCGCTCCATGTGTGCGGCAACTTCTCTTTGAGTTCGCGCAGATGCGAAAGCGGGTGGCTCATTGAGAGGAGTGTATCATCCATCCAGATGACTCGGCAGCTAAAACCCCTGACGACCGAACAGCGAGCGGCGCAACTCTTCGACCGCTTGCGCGGCGCTGTAATCGGGATAGGCATAGCAGAGATCATAAACTTCCGTGGCCAGTCGTATCGTCTGGCGCAGGTTGATCAGCCGTTGCTCCAGGCCTTCGCACACGCCCCTGGACAACGTCAAGCAAGCATCGTCGCGCTCATACAAATAGGCTTGCTTGTGCAGCGCGTAAAGCCGCGCCATCAATTCATCAAGCGCCCGCTCAGACAAGTAACCGCTGAGCGGCAGGATTTGCTCGTCGTGCAACCAGTGCCGGTAATCGAAGCTATTGGCCGAGGGAGTGACGGCAAACATCAACAGCATCTGGCTGCGCTCGGCGAAGCGAAAAGGATGTTCGCGCTGTTGATGCTGCAAGCTTGCTTCGCTGACGCGATTGTCCTGGCGTGAGGCCATCGCCGTGTAGATCAGCGCCTTGAAAAAATTGTCCGCTCGCTCTTGCCCGCGTTGATTGAGCAAGCTGTAATGCTCCGATTCATCAAGCAACACGGCGAGGCCTGCGTAACCCACCTGCGACGCCAGCCAGCCCCAGCCGTTCAACAGATAACAATACTGATCCGCGGAGGTCGTCATCAGCGACAGCGCCCGCACCGGGTAATCCGGGTTCTTGACCATGAGCGCCTCGCGCACCGATTTGATGTAGACCTTCTCGCCGGAAATCCAGTCGAGCAATGGCTCAAGCGTTTCGCTTTTGCCGCGCATCAGCGAAAAATTATGCAGCACGGTCGCAAACGGGCTGCCGCGCAGCTTCTCGCCCAGCCCCGCATATACCGAAGGTTGATTGAGTATACGCTCCAGAAGCGGCACGAGCGTGCCCGCGTCCGGCGAGTCGGGATAGCGCAACGAACGAATCAGCGCATTATAGATCCGCTGCGGACGATTCGGCGGCACTTCGCGAACGTCCAGGCTGGTCGCGGCGACAATGAAGTTGCGCGCTAAAGCTTCCTCGACGGCAAGCTCGAAGAAATGGCTCTTGCCCGTCCCGTACTCACCGAGCACGACACGCACATCGCCGCCGGTTTGTTCGACTGTGTCAAAAGCGCTTTGCAAGCTCTGGCGTTCTTTATCGAGTCCGAAGCTCAATTCGCGGATGCGATGGTGCGGCACCACCCCGAAGCGCAGCGCTTCGATGGTGCGGCGCGCTTCGACGCGTTGCTGTTGTTCCGGCGTGAAATCGACTTCGGCGCGGGGTTGCGCCAGGGGTTTTGGCGCGGCTGGCGCTGCCGGTCGCGACACGGCAGCCGCACCTGGCGCCGCTTGCCGGAGCACGGTGAGGATGTTAGTTGGCACAACCGTGCGAATGCCGTTATCGAAGCGCACGACCGCTTCGCGCGCCGCATTGCGCAGTTCAAGCACGTGGCCGCGCCCGAAAAGCGGATGACTGACGATGGCCCCGAGCATGCGCTAATACTCCCCGCCTTCCGAGCGCCCCAGTTGCTCGGTGACGTGGCGCACCACCGTTTGCACGCCATCCGCTTCATAGAGCTTTTCGCCGTCGACGCGTTGTTCGGTGAAGATGTCCATCAGCGACTTAACGAAGTGGCGGCGATGGCTGGTCGATAACAGCGAGGCGCAAGCTTCGGCCAGTTGCTCGATGTTTTTGGCTTGCAACTCGTGGTCAAGCTTCACCTCGTAGGCGAGCTCGAAAATGGCCAATAACTTCTCGCCGATCATCCCTAACAACTCTTCGCCGGGATAGTCCAGTTGATCGAGGCTGATCTGCACGCTGAACGGATTTTTGCGCGAGAACTTCACTTTTGAGCTAATGCGCTGCGAGAGCGCTTCGTATTGCGGCGCGATGTTGGTGACGAAGTACGGAGGTACCGCATAAACAAACAGCGTCGCCGGCAGGCTCTCTCCCGCACAACGATCAATCACTTCGCGCAAGTTGTCGCACGCGACTTTTTCCGTGCGCGACGAGCCGATGCTGACCATGCGGTCGCCCTCGTCGAACAATAAGACCAGCCCGGCGTAGCCGAGTTCGTGGATCAACTGCGACAGCGAGCGCAGCATCTTGAAGGCGACCGAGCGATCCATTTTTTCCGTGATGCTGAATGGGCGCACGTCCCGGAGCGCGATGGTTTCGCCGCGCAGCCAGGCGCTGATGACACGCTTATGCGCTTCATTCTCTTCGGCGACGGCTTGCAGGTAAAAATAGACGGCGTGGCGATAGGACGGGCTTTCAACCTTGAAGCGCAGGATGGTATCAAGCCAGAGCTTGGCGCGCAGGTCTAAGCCGAGACTGGTCATGGGGGAAGCGATGCCGAGGGTTTTCAGGGCGTTGAAGAAGTGATTCTCCAGAAATGCTTCGATGCCACGGGTGTCTTCGACGTGCGGGTCGGCATCGTGAAAGATGAGGTTTGAGACGACTGCTTGATAGACTTTGAGCTGGTTGTCATAGGGGCATTCTTTCGGACTCAGCTCGGTGCGGCTGACGACGTAGCTGTTCTCCCAGGCTTTATCGCGCAGACGGTAAAGAAAGTGCGATTTGCCGCTGCCATATTCGCCGACGACCAGTTTGAAACTGGAGCCGCCGTCGCGCAAATAGCCGCGCAGGTATTCGTTTTCGAGCGTCTGAAGCAGCGAATCAATGCCGACGCTGTAGGCTTCGAGTCCGCGCGTCGGCGGGATGCCCGATTCGCCGAGTTTGCGGACGATGTGCTGCGCCTCCGCTTGCGTGAGCGCCATGGTTCATCTCTCCCAGAGAAGAATTTGCAGTCCCACCTTCAGGCGGCTGTCATCTGCAATATATCGCCGCTGAAAGCCGAGCGCCAAAGGCGCGCCAATTTCCGGCCCGCTAGATTGCCAACCGTGAGGCCCAAGGCAGCGCCACCCGAATAGGCTATCTCGCTTTTTCTGAAACGAAATAGATGTCTTTGATAAACTGCCCTTCGGTGGCGCCGGTCGCTAAAAATATGGCGCGCGTCGAATCGCCTGTGACTTCAATCGTCGCCGTGCCCAAATTGAGGCGATAGCCTTCATGGGTCAACTGGTTTTGCCGGCGCAATTCCAGCATATCGTAAACAAAATGGGTTTTCGGATAATCCACAAAGCTCTGTTTGGAGGGCGTCCGGCGAAACGCCAGCGGCTGGCGCACCAGCACCAGTTCGCGGTAGCACTCGACGATGCCGACGCGCGTGCCGATGGCTTTGTCTGAGAGTTTGAGCAATCGTTGATAGGCTTCAAAGAGTTCAGCGATCAACGCCTTGAGATCAACCTTGCGCTCGCAGATGTCGCGGCGCGCCCGCCCGTAAGCGGCTAAAACCTGTTCGACATCGAGCTTGATTTTTTTGGCGGTGGCCGGTTGACGTGAAAAGGTGATGTAAACCTGTTTCTTGCGCAGGTCGGGCTCGATCACAAAGAGGTCGGCGATCAGTTTGGTCGGCGAGCCGGTTAGAGCAATTCCTTGTTCTTTGAAGGCAGCGCGCAAGTCGCGCGCAAAGGTAAACTCAAGCTCCGCAAGTTGCGCGTCCGCAAACGCGCGCAGATTGTCGGCCATTGCCCGATAGCCTTTTGGCAAAGCGAGTCCTTCGGCTGGCTGTTGCAAAGCGAGACTTGCTTCATAGAGCGCGACGGCGCTGGTGTGTGGATTTTTGAGCGCGCGCAAAGCCTGTTCCATAGGCTTGATATAATCGCGGCGCCGTTTGACTTCGGCGGCAAGTTGTCTACGGGTTTCGCTAAGCGCCAGGCTGAGTTCTGAAGCATCGGCCTGGGGTGCTGGCGATCCGGCGCTGCCCGGTTTGTTGCTCATCAAATCGTCTCCCTCTTACAAGATGGCCTGCAATCGAGTAGCGTAGCCGCTACTTCGGTTAAGACCGTTCTTCCTCGATCCCTTTCAATGTGCGGTGCAGTTCAGCCATGGTCGGCAGTTGCTGCCGGCACTGCTGGAGCAGCAGAATCTTGAGTTCGCTCTCGCTCGCTTCGTAAAGATAAATCAACCGATACTTGCGGCGGAAGCCGAACTGGCGACAGTTACCAAACCTGGCGTATGGCTGAGGCAACCCAACCCCTAATTCGGGAAATGCCGCCAGCCGGTCAGTGCTGTCGAGAATTTCAAACGCGGTCTTCGACGGCAAACTTTCGAGGACGGCAAAGGCGGTGGCCGACCACCTGACATGCATCATCGAAGCATCCTACTTGACCTGTCGCTTGCGTGCGGCGCTCGTCGCATGTTTCTTCTCTAAGCGCGTCCGGACTTCCCTTTGCAACAACGTGCGCCCCTGGGCAAAATCTGCCACGCCGCGTTCGAGCAGATGCAGCAATTCCAACTCATCCAGCCGCCCCAGGTCTTCCTCGATGCGCGAGTAGCGCTCGGCTGACAGCAGCACGGCGGCCGCCCGCCCGCGTTGCGTGATAATCACCGGCTCGTCGGAATCTGCCACTTGGCTGACGATCTGTCTGGATTGACGCTGCAAATCGGTAATCGGAATGATTTTTTTCACCGCCTTATGCTCCTGAAACAACTCATAATACATAACCAGACACATATTCAAACACAGTTTAGAATGGATGAAAAGCTGACTTTGACTTACGTCGCGCTGGCGACCGGCGTTGTGGCGCGAGGGTAACTGCTTAGCCTTATACATCAGGGTTGCTCAACTGATTCGACCGGAAAAACGATGCGGTCGTAGACCTCTGCCAGTCGCAGCATACAATCAATCGCCGCGAGATAGAGACTTCCCGCAAGCTCTTTCACTGAGGAATAAAGCCATTCACTATTCGGTTGGCGCAGATAGCGTTCGAGTTGCGGTTTGGCTTGAGAGACGAGGACGTAATGCGTCAGCGACGGCAGCCAGGTTTGATAACGCGACTATTTTTCGCCTCGGTCAAAGGCTTTAGTCGATGGCGATAAGACTTCAATGATGGCCGTCGGGTTGAGGAGTACGTCGCGGTATACAACGTGAAACTGGGCTTCTCCGCAAATCACCACCAGATCGGGATACGAATATAAGCCTTTGCCCTCATAGGGCGATTTTGGCTGCGGCCCACGGCGAACTTTCATGGCTTTGGAAAACACTGACAGGGCTTCCCTCTTAACTGAATGTAAAGCTGTCCGCTGATGGTGGTGCAGATCGTTCCATGGTCCGGGCTTTCGCCCGCCATCAGATAAACCTGCCCGTCGAGAAATTCATGACGCTCTTCAGAAGCTCGTTCGAGCGCGAGATATTCTTCGACCGTGTATCGAGGCGGTGAATGCGGCAGGCTCATACTCTCTCCTCGCACAGTAAGTCATCAGCGGCTGAGGATCAGCGCTCCCATTGTAGTCTATCCCGTCGGCGCTGTCCGTATCGCCTTGGCCACCCCACCACTACGACTACAGCGACTCTAGGATTACTGGCGAGCGCGCCTGTTTTAATCCCACACTGGTTCGATTCAACGCTCTGACGCAACAAAAACTCCCTTTCGCTTTGCCTAAGTTTCAATCCCACACTGGTTCGATTCAACGCTATGACCGAATCTTTGAACGAGTGATTGAGAAGCTGTTTCAATCCCACACTGGTTCGATTCAACGTATCAGGTGAGGCGCAATGTCGCCGGCGTCGGGGCGGTTTCAATCCCACACTGGTTCGATTCAACGCTGCCGCGCCGGTGGAAGTCGAGCCGGTAGCCGTAGCCACGTTTCAATCCCACACTGGTTCGATTCAACGTCAAAGGGAGTATGCCCCGCATCATTACAAGCATCAGTTTCAATCCCACACTGGTTCGATTCAACGTTAGAGGTCGCGTGCCACTCTAGGAGGTTTGCAAAGTTTCAATCCCACACTGGTTCGATTCAACGCGCGTCTGCCCTGTGCGACTCGTGCCTGAGTATCACGTTTCAATCCCACAC
>JBBWZK010000414.1:0-13088 GCA_039648975.1 Blastocatellia bacterium | reverse complement strand
CGAGAGCGAATTGCTGCGGCTGATGCATTCGTATCTGTCGCACGAGGTCGAAGTCCTCGACATCCGCAGCAAGATCAGTAATCAGGCGCAGGAAGAACTGGGCAAAGCGCAGCGCGATTACATCCTGCGCGAGCAGATGAAACAGATTCAAAAAGAGCTTGGCGACAGCGACCCCGAACAGGCCGAAACCGCCCTGCTGCGCGAGCGCATCGAAAAGGCCGGCTTGCCTGAAGATGTGCTCAAGGAAGCCGAGCGCGAGCTTAAACGGCTTGAGCGCTTGCCCGCCGCCGCGCCCGACTATCATGTCATTCGCACTTATCTCGAATGGATTTTGGATCTGCCCTGGGACAAGAGCAGCCCGGACGATCTGGATTTGAATAAGGCGAAGGAGATTCTCGACGAGGATCACTATGATCTGGAAGACATCAAGGAGCGCATCCTTGAACACCTCGCGGTCATCAAGCTGAACCCGAAAACCAAAGCGCCCATCCTCTGCTTCGTCGGCCCGCCGGGGGTTGGCAAGACGAGCCTCGGTCAATCCATCGCCCGCGCCATGGGGCGCAAGTTCGAGCGCATGTCTTTGGGCGGCATGCGCGATGAGGCCGAACTGCGCGGCCATCGTCGCACCTACATCGGCGCGATGCCGGGCCGCATCATTCAAGCGCTGCGTCGCGCAGGCGTCAATAATCCTGTGATGATGCTGGATGAAGTGGATAAGCTCGGCATGGATTTTCGCGGCGATCCGGCGTCGGCGCTGCTTGAGATACTCGATCCGGCGCAGAACTTCTCGTTCCGCGATCATTATATTGATCTGCCGTTTGATCTCTCGAAAGTCATGTTCATCGCCACGGCCAATTCGCTCGCGCCGATTCCGCCGGCCTTGCGTGACCGCATGGAGATCATTCAACTGGCGGGCTACAGCGAGGAAGAAAAGCTACATATCGCCAAGCGCTATCTTGCGCCGCGACAGATCAAGGAAGCCGGCCTTGCGGTCGAGCAACTGCAAATCACCGACGAAGCGATGCAAGGAATTATCGAGCGTTATACGCGCGAAGCCGGTGTGCGCCAGCTTGAGCGAACGATTGGCCGTCTGGCGCGCAAGGTCGCCTTGCTGGTGGCGCAGGGCAAAGGCGATGTCTTCACGATCAAGCCGGAAAACGTTGAAGAGTTTCTCGGCCCCGAACGCTTCTTCCGCGAGATGGGCCGCGAGAAACTGCCACCCGGTGTGGCGACCGGCCTGGCGGTAACCGAGATGGGCGGCGAAGTTCTGTTCATCGAAGCGACCCTGCTGCCCGGCGCGAAGGGGCTGACGATGACCGGCCAGCTCGGCGAAGTGATGCAGGAATCGGCACGCGCGGCGCACAGCTACTTGTGGTCGCACGGCGCAGAGATGGGCATCAACGCGCGCGACATCTTCGAGCAGAACGGCGTGCATATACACGTTCCGGCAGGGGCGATTCCGAAAGACGGCCCGTCGGCGGGCGTGGCGATTGTTTCGGCGCTGGCGTCGTTGTGCGCTAATCGCCCTGTGCGCAGCGACACGGCGATGACCGGCGAGATTACCTTGAGCGGCCTGGTCTTTCCGGTCGGCGGCATCAAGGGCAAAGTGCTGGCGGCGCGTCGTGCAGGCATGAAGCGGGTGGTGCTGCCGAAACGCAACCGGCCTGACCTGAAAGACGTGCCCGAAGAAGCCTTGCGCGATCTGGAAGTGATCTTTGTCGAGCGCGTTGACGAAGCCTTGCCACAGACGTTGACGCCGCCAACCGAAGGCACGCCGCAGCCGCCGTCGGCAACCGAAACCGTCGGCGCGGGCACCGAGGCAAGCTTCGAGAGCGGCGAAGCGCGCGCTTAATTTTTAGTAATCAACCTGACGAGCGCGCCGGGCAGGGAATTGCCGGCGCGCTCGTTTTTTTTGAAGATGTCTTATGAGATCGATGCGGCAGAGCGCAAATCAACTTGTGGGCTGATGGCGGACAATGCCGTGCGCGTGGCCGGTCATGACTTCTTTGCCGTGCTGGTTGCGGCACATCCAGGTTGATGACTGCCGCGTGAAGCGTTCTTCCACCTGCCATTCAGTAATCGTTACGTCGCAGGTCACGGTGTCGCCCGCAAAGACCGGGCGCAGGAATTGAAAGCACAGTTCGCGGGCGATGAAGTTCATATCGCCGCCAATCTTCGTCGGCAGCGTCGCCGTCAGTAACCCGTGCGCCATCAAGCGGCCCTGCTCATCGTATTCGATGTGGTGCGCGCCTTCGTCGCCCGATAGCTGGCTGAACAAACGTATGTCTTCTTCCGTAAACGTGCGCTGCCACGATAACACATCGCCGACCTTCATTCGCTCACCTCACACTAATCGTCGCCAATTTTAGATTCTGTCTTCCGTGGATCAGGCGGCCATTCAAATAGTCAATGCCACGAAAGCTCGCGTGCCGCATCGTTGAGCGGCGTCGTCTGACCGGCCTTGACGTTGGCTTCCCACGTCGCCACGTGAGGGCCGCTGCTGTCGCTATAGCTGAACTGGACGATGATGGCGCTGGCCGGCTCAGGCGAGGCGTCGGCGCGCCAGCCATCAATCTGTACGGCTTCGCCCTGGCGCTGGCGATAGAAGACCGTCGAATAGAGATACTGCTGCACGGTGAAGTTCTCTTTGCGCGAATTGCTCTCGCGCACCAGGCGTATGGCTTTAGCCGTATCCGGCTGAAGCTGTTCGCGCAGCAGCACGGTCGCCGCCGCGACGACAATGAGCAGCGGCAGGTAAACGAAGGCGAGCTTCGGCCAGTGATCAAGAAAACGTCGCATCAGAGTCATCAGGAACGCCGGGCTGGCGATAGGGTCGGCATCAATCGATTTCCAGTGAACTGATCAGCGCATCGCAGCGCGGGCATGACTCGTTGACCGTATCGGCTGAAACGCTGAAGCCGCAGACCGGGCAGACTCGCTGATTGAGGCGCTTTTCGATCATCACATACGCCATCAAGACGCCCGCGCAGAATAGCATGCTGAGAAGGATTTTCATCGTCCGCCTCAATTGCCTCCTCGCAGAAATTTCCGGCTCGTCGAATAATTGAAGAAAGCCGCGAGGAAAAATATTAACGCAGAGCCGGCGGTGACGACCAGCAGCGATGAGCGCTGCGATTGATAAGCGTCAATGCTCAGGTAGGCGAAGATCGCGCCCAACAGCACGCAGATGATGGCGTTGCGTTGATAAGCGTAGCTGGTCTTTTGCGACGTCGACTTGTTGCGCTGAATCAGTGCGTTGACGGCGCGCACTTCGTCTTCGCAACTGCCGCGACAACTGATGCCGTTGCCGACATCGACGGCGCAGGCATGGCAGATCGCTTTGTTGCAATTCTTACAAATCGCGACCGCGTCAGTGGTGTCGTGGTTGAAGCACTTCATATTTGAAAGGGAATAGCCACAAAGGCACGAAGACACAAAGCATTTGAAAATATGTTCATTCTGGTTCTTTGTGTCTTTGTGCCTTTGTGGCTACTTTTTTGTCTATGTCAGGCGCGCGCTTTGGCGTCGCTCATCTGCAAATTGTCGTTCAACTGTTTGTCGCGGCGCACGCGCCAGATTTTGCTGTCGAGGTAATAGTGCGTGAACGCGCCGCCCCAGATGAACGCCATCCAGAAGCTGTCCGGCTTGACCAGCGTGTAATGCGGGATGTGATAGGCCGCACCGAACAATACCGCAAAGGCGATATACGTCCAGACATTCTTGCTGATCACCGACGCCGCGCCGTACCTGGGCGAGCCTTCGCGCGCATACTTGTTGCGGTTATGAAACCAGATGATGCGATGGTACTGAAGATTGTGATAAATCGTCAGCGTCGCGACCGCCGCCAGGGCTCCCGCCGCTGCCGGCTGCACAGGCTCAAGCAGGCGCAGCACGATCCAGTGCATCGGCAGGCACGCCGCGAGCAACAGCAGCTTCGGCGCGTTGACCGGCAGGCGCGCGTAGAGCCGCTGTGCCTGCCGCCCGACAAACAGCAATAGCGAAATCAGAAAAGCCGAAAAGACGAAGGTTGCGATCCACCACGCCGGGCCGGAATCGACGGCCACGCGCATCGTCTCCAAACGCTCTTTGGCGGCGTAGCTGTGTGTGAGGAATCTCACAAACGGATAGGTCATGCCGAGCAGGATGAAGGCGCGGTCTATGAGGTTATCGATCTCTGCCAGATCGTTGTTCTTCTTCTTGTAGAGAATCATGAAGCCGTAATGCTGCTTTACCAGATGGTAATAGGCCCACAGCGAGGCGAAGAAGAAAAAGGCCGGGCCGAAGATGTTGGTATGCAAAACCACATCGAGCAACAGCATCAGGGGGCCGAGCAGGAATAGCGACAGCGTGCCGTAATACAGCCGCGCGCGCTTGCGGCGCTCTTCGGTGTCGGCATAGGTGCGCGAGATAGTGCCAAAGACGTGCGGGCCGTCAAAGCCGAGCGCCCATATCCACACCATCAGCATCACCGACATGCCCATCTTCACCAGCGTCAGGTTCGCTGCCAGAAACAGGTAGCTCGCCACGACGCTGCCGATGAACCAGACGAGGTCGTCTTTCCGGTTGATGATCCAGCCCTGCGCAATCAACTCGCGTTTGCCTTCACGAACGGTGGCTGCCGCTTGCATGCTCGTGTCTCCTTTTCGCCGCCGGCAGACGGTTTATTCATCGCTGTCTGCCGCCAATCAACTGCTTTCACGTCGCGCGTGGATGAGGTTGAGAATCGAATAAAGTTACAACCGTATCTATAAGGTTGCCTAGTTTATCACAACCCGCCGCGCCTTCGTCAAAGTCTATCTTTGTCGTTTGACGAGCCGGATGAAACATTTCGCCACACGTGTGCCGTGTCAGAAATTCAGTGATCGAGCGTTTCGATTTTGCTCGGCGAAGAAAAAGGTTTACTATGCTGTGGATTCGATCCTGGCTCATAGCCGTAGATGAAAGATCATTCACTTCGCGGGAGGCTGTTGATGCAGCGAATCTGCTCTGGCGCGCTCTTAGCTATCATTTTTTTGGTCTCGGTGCCGCCAGTTATTCCGGCCCAGAAAGCGGCAAGGCAAACTGCCGATCTGGTATTTCGCAACGGCGTCGTCTACACGCTCGATACGGCGCGAAGCTGGGCCGAGGCGGTTGCCGTAAGCCGTGGGCGAATCGTTTACGTCGGCGCGGATCGTGGCGCGCGCTCGTGGATCGGCCCGCGCACGGTCGTCGTCGATTTGCAAGGCAAGATGCTCTTGCCGAGCTTTCACGATTCGCATGTGCATCCGGTTTCCGGCGGCATCGAACTGGACGAATGCCAACTGAGCGAGATGGCGACGGAGGCAGAGATAGTCGAAGCCGTGCGGCGTTATGCCGAGCAGAATCCGCAAAAGCCCTGGATTCGCGGCACGGGCTGGCAACTCCCTCTCTTTGCCGATGCCAATCCGCACAAATCGCTGCTCGACAAAGTGGTTCCTGATCGGCCTGTCTTCCTGGCCGCCGCCGATGGCCATTCGGCGTGGGTGAACTCGCGCGCCCTCGAAGTAGCGAAGATCACTAAAGACACGCCCGACCCCAGGCCGGGTCGCATCGAGCGCGACCCGCAGACCGGCGAGCCGACGGGTACGCTGCGCGAAGATGCGATGCGCCTGGTCGCCGAGCACCTTCCCCAGTACACGCCCGTTGATTATCTCAAAGGCTTGCGCCGCGCCCTTGAGATGGCGAATCGATTCGGCATCACGTCGCTTCAGGATGCGGCGGTGACTGAAGCTGAGTTAAACGCTTATGCGGAGCTTGACCGGCGCGGCGAACTGACGGCGCGCGTCGTCGCAGCCCTTCACGTCGTGCCCTCCAAAGGGGTGTCGCAGATTCCCCGCCTGATCGCATTGCGCCGGAAGTATCAGGGTCGAAGGCTGCGCGCCAACGCCACAAAGATTTTTGCCGATGGAGTGATCGAAGCGCGCACCGCCGCCTTGCTTGAGCCTTATCTGGGAACCAACGGTGAGCGCGGCAAAGCCAACGTCGAGCCTGATGCGTTCAATCCGCTGGTTGCCGCGCTCGACCGCGAAGGCTTTCAAGTCCATGTCCATGCGATTGGCGACCGCGCCATACGCAACGCGCTCGACGCCTTCGAGTTTGCGCGGGCGCGCAATGGCAGCCGTGATGCTCGGCATCACATCGCCCACATAGAGCTTTTCAGCCCGCAGGATATTCCGCGATTTCGACGGCTCGGCGTGATTGCCAACTTTCAACCGCTGTGGGCTTATGCTGACACTTACATCACCAAGCTTACAATTCCCGTTCTTGGGCCAGAGCGCTCGCGCTGGCTCTACCCGATTCACAGCCTTGCAGCGACGGGCGCGGTCATCGCTTGTGGCAGCGACTGGTCAGTCACGTCAATGAACCCGCTCGATGCGATTCAGGTGGCGATCACGCGGCGCGGGCTTGATGCGGGGCAGGGGGCGGCGTGGATTCCAGAAGAAACGGTTGACCTTGCCGAGATGCTTGCCGGCTACACGATCAACGGCGCTTACGTGAATTTTGAAGAGACCGAGACCGGCTCGATTGAAGTCGGCAAAGCCGCCGACCTGATTGTTTTGAATCGCAACCTCTTCGAGATTCCGGCGCACGAAATACATCAGGCCAAAGTGTTGCTCACGTTGTTAGAGGGAAGGGAAGTTTATCGTGACGCCGGCTTCGTTTTGAAACGCTAGTTGTCACGTTGCATGTAGGGGCGACCCTCTGTGGCCTCCCCAGAGTAGGCCGGCGCAGTCTGGGGCGGGCCGCAGACGCCCGCCCCTACATGATTGCGGCTTAATCCAATTGAAATCTGCTCTAAATTAATCCGGAACTGCGACTCGAAGCAATGTGACTCGGCGTCCGGGCGAGCGTTTGAATCTGCCGAAAAAAATAATGATAGCTTTTCAAAAGTTTCAAAAGTCATGCTATGATGCGCAGCGTTACAGCATCACCAAAAAATACATTGTCTGGTAAAGGAGAAAAAGATGGCTTGCTCAATGGACATGCTCTCCGTAATCAAAATGCCCTCACCGAAGGGGCCGATTCCAGAGGGAATGAAGGTAACGTCTCTTGCTGGACCAAACACCCTTCAACCTGCACCGTCCTGCCCGGCGCTCGGAGTTGGCGGTTTTACGCTTTGGCCAATGAGTTACATGGATAATCGCGTCAGCTTCGGAATGGTCATGTATGATCCGATGTGGAATATTGTGAAGCAGGTGGAAAAGCCCGGCGCGCGTTACATCTACAAGATCACCCTGAATGGATCGGGCGAATCAGGATCAGTGACGTTTGCAGGGCAGGCGGACCAGACAGTGACAATGTCACTGGACGAGATTTGTCAAATGCTGTACTAAATCTGCTGGCCCCTGAACGGAATTGGCTAGGATGGCGTGAAGCCAAGCGGTGCGGCTTGTAGAGGTGGAGAAGGAAGCCCTGGCGTCAGGTGAGGATTTGCTTCTGTGTAAGCGTGTGAGACACGTCGCGTTTTCTTGACCGCAAAGGTCTAACGCCACGCATCAGCGGGGCCGCGAACGGCTCTCAAGAAACTATGAGAACCGCGCTGCGCGGCCTCCACTGATTGCGCTTGTTAGACCCGCTTTAGTAAACACGACCTTTTCTCTTGGGATTATTCGTAATGAGCCCACATTCGTAATACCTTCACTATATTCTCATCTTCGTAGACTTGATAAACCAAGCGATGCTGAAGGTTAATTCTGCGTGAGTATGCTCCTAAAAGATCGCCCACTAGCTTTTCATATCGAGGTGGAGTCTGAAAAGGATTCTCGCTGATAGTCTTATAACAATTCTTCAGCTTTTCTTCTTAGTCGCCGCACTCCACACGAGATCATTGTAACCCGATGCGGCGCACGAGGTCTGCAAAGCGCGGGTCTGAACGCAGGCTGTCGAAAAGCGGATAAGCGTTGATAAAGATCAACAGGCTATTGATGATTGCTCATCCGGCAAGGCGGCGATGATCGACCATGAGGCAGCGATTTTGCACCACCTGAATGCCGGCCTTTGCCAGCCGCTCGGCGGCCTGATCGTTGCGAATGCCCAATTGAAACCACACCGCCTTTGGCGCTTTCGCAATGATGTCTTCGACGTGCTGATCAATGTCTTCACTACGCCGGAAGACATTGACGAGGTCGATGTCCACAGGGATGTCGGCCAATCGCCGATAAACTTTTTGTCCGAGAATCTCTGTGATCTCCGGGTAGTAAACCGGCACAGGGATAATCTCAAAGCCGGCTGCCGCCATGTAATCAGGCACATAGAAGGCGGGCTGACCCGCCTGCCGCTCGGTCTTGATTCCAAGCACGGCGATGCGCCTTGTATTGAGCAGCAATTCTCTGATCTGTTCGCTGCTGTCGAGAATGTTCTGTTGCCAGTTCATCATGATTTGGCTCTCCGTAAGTAAGGTTCATTAAGAAGGCTAAGGCGCGAGATCATCAGACCCCGCGCCTTCCATCTCTTTCAAGTCTGCATTCAATTCAATATCGCGCCAGATGCAGAACCTCTGCAACGATGTCGTCCACCTGCGGCAGTATCTCGTCTTCGAGGTCTGGATGATAAGCGACAAACGTATCGGTTGCGGCGATGCGGCGCACCGGCGCGTCAAGATACTCGAACAACTCGTCGGCAATGCGCGCGGCGATCTCTGCGCCATACCCCCACGACAGGGCGTCTTCATAAACCACGATCACCTTGTTGGTCTTCTTCACCGACAGGTTGATGGCTTCCATGTCGAAGGGACTCAAGCTGCGCAGGTCGATCACTTCGACGCTGATGCCGTTTTCTTCTTCAACCTTTTTAGCCGCAACCACCGAGCGGAAGACCGTCGCGCCGTAAGTGATGATCGTCACATCCGTGCCTTCGCGCACGACTCTGGCCTTGCCGAATGGCACCAGATAATCGGGGCCCGGATACGCCCCCTTGTTGTGGGTCTGCCTGTAGAGGTGTTTGTGCTCAAGGAACATTACCGGATCGTCCGAGCGAATCGCCGTGCGCAGCAGGCCATTGGCATCGAGCGCGTTCGACGGCATCACGACGCGTATGCCCGGCGTGTGCGTGAACAGCACTTCGCTGCACTGGCTGTGATAGATGGCGCCGCCCTTCAGGTAGCCGCCGATGGCAACGCGAATCACCATAGGGCATTTGAAGGTATTGTTTGAGCGCCAGCGCAGCACCGCCACTTCGTTGCGCAGTTGATGCATGGCCGGCCAGATGTAATCGAAGAACTGTATCTCCGGCACAGGCTTCAGGCCGCGCGTCGACATGCCCATGGCGCGACCGATGATGCTGGCTTCGGCCAGCGGCGAATTAAAGACGCGGGCGCTGCCGTACTTGCGCTGCAAATTATAAGTGACCTTGAAGACGCCGCCTTTGCCTTTGACCTGTTCGAGATATTGCTCGCGGCTGGCGTCGGCCACGTCTTCACCATAAAGGACAATACGCTCGTCACGCCCCATCTCGTCGTGCAGACAGGCGTTGATCAAATCGAGCATGGTCTTGGGATCGCCCTGCACGTCGACGCCTTCGGTGTCGAACTCTGCGGATGTCGGGTCAACGTCAGGCGAATACACATAAAGCGTCACCGTCTCTTTCGCCGGCGCAGGCGACTGCACCGCCGCGTCAGCCGCCGTGTTGACCTCTGCGTCGACTTCTTCAGCGATACGCTTGAGATCATCATCAGTCACCAGTTTTTCATCAATCAGATAGCGGGCAAAGGTGCCCAACGGGTCGCGTTGGGCTTCCCGGACGCGCTCCGATTCGGGGCGATAGAGGCGTTCGTCGTCCGACAGCGAATGCGAATACGGGCGAATGACATGCGCGTGGACGAGCGCAGGGCCACGGCGCTCGCGGCAGTAAGCGACGGCGCGCTTCATCGTCGCATAGCTTGCCAAAGGGTCGCAGCCGTCGACTTCTTCGATGTAGAGATGCGGGAAGCTCTTCACCAGTTCGGAAATCTTGCCGCCGGCGGTATGTACTTCGACCGGCACAGAGATGGCATAGCCGTTATCTTCGATGAGGTAGAGAACCGGCAGCTTGAGATTGCAAGCCGAGTTGAGCGATTCAAAAAATTCGCCTTCGCTGGTCGTGCCGTCGCCGGCGGAAACATAAGTGACGCCGTCTGCATGATAGCTTTGCACGAGATCCGTATCGCCGATGAGTTCGGCGCGATAACCGGCTTCGGCGCAACCGACGGCTTGCAGAAACTGCGTTCCTGTCGGCGACGAGCGGCTGACGATGTTGAGCGGCTTGCTGCCCCAGTGGCTGGGCATTTGCCGCCCGCCCGACGCCGGATCGTCCGCCGCGCCGGTCGCGCCCTTCAACATCTCTTCCGCCGTGACGCCGAGCGTCAAACAGAGCGCGCGGTCGCGGTAATAAGGATAGAACCAGTCATAGGCCGGCTTCATCGCCAGCCCCGCCGCAACGAGAATCGCTTCGTGGCCTGCGCCGGAAATTTGAAAGAAGATTTTGTTCTGCGCTTTGAGTTGAATCTCTTTGTCATCAATGCGCCGCGACATATACATCAAACGATAAATGCGAATCATCGCCTCGCGGTCAAGCCCGTTATATTTTTCAATCTGCGGCTGAACAGCCATAACACCTCTCGATTTTGGATTTTAGATTTTAGATTTTGGATTGATGAGCGACTGCGAACTTGATGAGATTACCGGCCAGAATACCGCAGCCGCAATCCAAAATCCAAAATCTAAAATTAACTGGTTGTTGCTGCCGATGCCGGGCGATACTCAACGATCTGTCCGGCGACGGCGGAAGCGGCAACCGTGTATGGTGATGCAAGATACATTTGCCCGGGGCCGCTGCGACCGGGAAAGTTGCGGTTCTGGGCGCTGATGACGACCTGCGACTTCAAGGTGCTGACGCCCGGCCCTGCGTTGATGCACGCGCCGCAACTCGGCTCGATGATCTGCGCGCCGACCGCGTTGAACACCTCAATATAGCCCTGCTGTTCGGCGTACTGGCGCACTTCTTGCGAGCCGAATTGAATGAAGCACTGCACGTCCTGATGAACGCGGCGACCTTGCGCGAGGGCTTCGCGGAAGACGCGCGCGTACATATCCATGTCTTCCTTCTTCCCCGCCGTGCACGAGCCGCCATAAGCGATGTCAATCTTCACAGGCTCATTCAGTTGGTCAATGAACAAGCCGTTGCCGGGGTCGCCGGGCGAGGCCACCATCGGGCGCAAGCTGGTCGCGTCAATCTCAATCGTCAGCGCGTACTCGGCGTCGGCGTCGCTCTGCATGCCGGCGCATAGCTGCTCGGCTTCACTGCGCGACAGGCCGCGTTCGACAAGAAACTCAACCGTCTTTTCATCGGCGGCGACGATGCCTGTGAAGCCGCCGACTTCCGCAGCCATGTTGGTCATGGTGGCGCGTTCGTCAATGCTCAATTCGGCGACTGCTTCGCCGGTGTATTCGATGACACGACCGATAGCCTGGCCGTTGCGGACGAATTCTGTGCGCAGAATTTCGAGCATGAAATCTTTGGCCGTGACGTTTTCAGGCCGCCGGCCACTGACGCGCACGCGGACTTGTTCAGGCACGCAGACGCGCACATCTTTAGTGATCCACGAATTGAAGATGTCGGTCGTGCCAACCCCAACAGCGACTGCGCCAATCGCGCCGGCGTGCGGCGTGTGAGAATCCGAGCCGATGATGATCTGTCCCGGCAGCGCGTAGTTTTGCAGGATCAAGCTATGGCAGATGGCTTCCGAGCCCCGGCGATCCTGCAAGGTGCCGTGCAGCCGTATGCCTTGCTTGCCGGCGAACTCGGCCTGCTTGCGAATCAACTCGTGCGCCAGGTCGAGCAGGCCCATGGCTTTGCGTTCCGGCGGCATCACGTCGTCGAGGAAGGTCAGGTGATCCTGAAAGAAGTAGATCGATGACGGATCGTTGACCGGCTCGTCGCCGACGAGTTGCTCGTAAAAGATGGCCGCCATCGGCGTGACGTATTCGTGGCTGAAGCGTATGTCTGTGCATACGAAGCCGGCGTCACCGGGCTTGACTGCCGTGACGCCGATTGCGTCTTTTGAGAGATCGGTTACAAAATGCCGCGCGAAGATTTTTTCGGCAAGCGTCATCGGGCGGCGCTCAGTGGTGACCGGCGGAATCTGCACCTTGCCTTGCAGGCGTGCCACGTTGAAGGGAAACAAACCGCCGTATTCGATGATCTGGCGCGTGATCTCGTCTTCGCCGCGTGTGAACTCTTCGAGGGGAATCTCTTCACCAGCGGCGATGCGACGGATGAGATCAAAGTCTGTCGAGGCCAGCAGGCCGAGGTTCTGACAGTTCTGACGGTAGATGCGCTCGATATTTTCGGCGATCACGCAACGAATGCCGGCGGCGATTTCGGCATAAGGCGATTGCTCGCGGCTTGAGCCTTTGCCGCGCCGTTTGCCGGAAACCGAAACCGCGAAGCCGCCGCGCTTGACATCGCCTTGTTTGATGGGAAACTCGTCGCCGCACTTCAAGCCGATGTAGACGAATTCGCCGATCTTTTCGTCGAAGTGATAGCAGATGTAAGCCGGGGTGATCTCGTCTGTCGAGATGTCGTTGCGCAGCGGCGGAATCTGTGACGGGTCTAAATCGTTGCCTTCGAGTTGCGATCTGACGATGGCGGCGTCTTCGGCCAGGAAGAGAATACGACCTTCGAGTTGAACTCGGTCGGGGCGCTTCTCGACCTGCCGGTGAAGCAAACTCTCAATCATCAAGGACTCCTCTATGAGATATGAACCCCTTGCAGCCCGTGATTGAACAGGCTCATCCGACTGCAAGTCTTATTTTAACCTTTGCCGCAGGATTTGACAAAAGCGTGAGCCGTGATGCGGGCAGGATCAGGAGACAGGAGCAATGATGCAGGCACTGACTCCGCAGCCCGATTCATCGGGCTTTCCCAAAGGGCAGATAGGCCAGCGCTTTTAGCGCTGGTTGGCGCTGCGGCAACGATCTCTTAGAGTGTGTTTTGAAATTCCAAGCTGCGTAGGAGCGCAATGTTTATAGATTGG
This sequence comes from Blastocatellia bacterium, assembly GCA_039648975.1. Taxonomy (GTDB): domain Bacteria; phylum Acidobacteriota; class Blastocatellia; order UBA7656; family UBA7656; genus DATENM01. The sequence goes on along the minus strand of JBBWZK010000414.1, from coordinate 58 downwards.
GATGAGTGATTGAGTGCAAGCTGCGTAGGAGCGCAATATCAACATTGCGCTCCTACGC
>JBBWZK010000400.1:0-20742 GCA_039648975.1 Blastocatellia bacterium | reverse complement strand
CTCTTCACCAGTCCCGGCGAGCGCGTCAATCGCCCCAGCTTCGGCAGCGGTCTGTTGCAGATGGTCTTTGCGCCCAACAGTCCCGAACTCGCCGCCGCCTTGCAATTCACCGTGCAAGCCGCTTTGCAGCAATGGCTGGGCGACCTGATACAGGTGCAGCAGCTTGAGGTGACGAGCGAGGATTCCGCGCTGCGCGTGACTTTGAATTACGCGGTTCTGCGGACGGGCGAGCAGCGCACCGCCAGCTTTGTGCAAAGGAGCGAATGATGGACGAGGCGAATTTGAATTGCCGCGACGAACGCCGCAGACAGACGGCGCGCGATAGACACTTCAACGGCATTGATTATGTCGAAGTGGACGAGACGCAACTATTGCTTTGCGTGCATCTGTTCGGCGAAGTGCCTGCCGACCTGAACGTCGCCAACGTCCGCGTCGAAGGCGGTCGCCGCGTGCGCCACATTCAAGTCAAGAGCGTCTATCCAGACAAGGACGATGACGACGAGTTGGGCGAATGCCTGCGCGTCGAGGTTGATCGGCCCGGCGATTTTTCAACCTACACCTTGCGCTTGCTCGATGTGGACGACCAGGGCAGGCCAACCGGAAAACCGCCGGCGGGCTTTGATCCGCGCTATACGAGCGCGCCATTCAGCTTCAAAGTGAATTGCCCAAGCGATCTCGATTGCAAAGCCGCAGACCTTTGCCCGCCCGCAGAGCTTGCAAAGCCGGAGATCAACTATCTGGCAAAAGACTATGCATCGTTTCGTCAATTGATCCTTGATCGCCTGGCGCTGGTGATGCCCGATTGGCGCGAGCGTCATGTGCCGGACATCGGCATCGCGCTGGTTGAAGTGCTCGCCTATGTCGGCGATTACCTGAGCTACTATCAAGACGCCGTGGCGACCGAAGCCTATCTCGACACGGCGCGTCTGCGCGTCAGTGTCCGCCGCCACGCGCGGCTCATCGATTACCAGATGCACGAAGGCTGCAACGCTCGCGCATGGGTCTGCATTGACACAGACACCGATCAGACCCTCGACCCGAATGAGTTTTTCTTTGTCACCAACATCGCTGAACTGGAGAGATTCGCGGGACAGGTGATTAACGCAGATCAACTTGATGACCTGAATCTGCCGCCGGGCGCTTATGATGTTTTCGAGCCGCTCGTCAAGCAAAGTTCTGAACCGCTCAAGCATTATGCGGCGCATAGTCGCATGCTCTTTTACACCTGGGGCGATGCCGAATGTTGTTTGCCGAAAGGCGCGACACGCGCGACATTGAAAGGCGAATTACAAACCGCTGCGCCGCCGCCAGATCATCCGCCCAAGCCCTATGGCGATAAACAGAAAGCGCCGGCAAGCCAGCATGACGAACCGCATTCGAGCAAAGATGATGTTGCAAAGCTGCATCTGCAAGCCGGCGACGTGCTGATCTTTGAAGAAGTCAAAGGCGCGAAGACGGGCAATCCTGCCGATGCAGACCTGACGCATCGCCACGCGGTTCGCTTAACCAAAGTCGAAGCCAACGTTGACCCGCTATTTGACAGGCCGGTGGTTGAGATCGAATGGAGCGAAGCCGACGCCTTGCCGTTCGCGCTATGCATCTCGGCAATGGCTGCCGCGCCCAAATGCCATCCGGTAAAAAACATCAGCGTGGCGCGCGGCAATTGCATCCTCGTCGATCACGGCAAGACGCTCGCGCCAGAAGACCTTGGCGAAGTTGCCGCGCAGACCATCACCGGCCAATGTGAATGCGGCGCGGCAGAGATGACGCGACTGCCGGGCAAGTTTGAACCGAAATTGAAACAAGCGCCGCTGACCTTCAGTCAAACGCTTGATGACGGGCTCCCCGCTTCGCTGGTGCTGGCGCAAGACCCGCGCCAGGCGCTGCCGCAAATCAAAGCCGTCATCGGGCGACCTCATGCCGACACAACGCCAGCCGCCGCGCCGGACAAAGCTGAGTGGCATTGGGTCGCGCAAAGCGATTTGTTGAGCAGTCAAAGCGATGACCGGCATTACGTGGTCGAGATGGATAATGACGGATACGCGCATCTGCGCTTCGGCGACGCGACGCTCGGACGTATGCCCGATGCGCTGACGCGATTCGCGGCGCGCTATCGCACAGGCAATGGCAGGGCGGGCAATGCCGGCGCTGAGACGATCACGCATTTGATTCTTCGTCGAGGGTCATGGAGCGGCGCGAGCATTCGCCCGCGCAATCCGCTGGCCGCCACTGGGGGAACCGAACCCGAATCGATTGCTGAAGTGAAGCGCTTTGCGCCGGGAGCCATTCGCCGAGACCGGCAGCGCGCCATCACCGCAGACGATTACGCGCGCCTGACCGAACGCAACCAGAAGGTGCAACGCGCCGCCGCAGAGTTGCGCTGGACAGGCAGTTGGCATGAAGCACAGGTCGCGGTCGATCCGCGCGGCACGGAAACCCTCGACCCGCGCTTACAGGAAGAGATTAAAAAATCACTCTATGTCTATCGCCGCATCGGCCATGATCTCGGCGTCGTGCAAGCGCAACTGGTGCCGCTTGAGATTGAGATGACCATCTGCGTCCTGCCGCATTATCAGCGTGCCCACGTCGAAGCGGCGCTGCGCGATCTCTTCAGTGATCGCCGGTTGTCCGGCGGGCTGATCGGCTTCTTTCATCCCGACAACCTGACGTTTGGCGAAGGCGTCTACCTGAGCAAACTGATCGCTGCGGCGCAGGCGGTCGAAGGCGTCGAAAACGTCACGGTCAGCAAGCTCCAGCGTCGCTTTGAAGAGGCTGCGGATGAGATCGGCAACGGGATTTTGCCATTGGGCACGATGGAAGTGGCGCAGCTTGACAGCGACCCTGACTTCCCCGAACACGGCTTGCTGACGCTGTCGATAAAGGGCGGCAGGTGAATGAAGGCAAAGGGCAAGCCCACCTGTGCTGGGAAGGCAAAAGGCAAAAGCAAGAAGGTTGAGTGAAGGCAAGATGCAAAGTGCAAAAGGCAAGAGCTATTCTTCAGCCCGCTTCAGCGGGCTTGCCCGAAGGGTAATTAGGCCAGTCCTTTTAGGACTGGTAAATCGTTGCGCTGTTTTCACGAAGGGCGCTTAAGCGTCCTTCTTGTAGCGGCTTTAGCCCAAAGGTTTCAAATTGGCTAAAGCCGGATGAGGTAAGCCCGTTGAAACGGGCTGTCGCAAAATTGCCGACGTGCAACCAGCCGTAAAACGGCTGGCCTAACAGCCCTTCGGGCAAGCCCGCTGAAGCGGGCTGGGGAGTTAAAAGGCACAAGGTTGTCGATCTGGCCGTATTATAGCGGAGATTACTTATGAAATTACGCTGCGGATGCTGCGAAGGAGTTGAGGTCTTAACGCCGGCGAAGATTTGGAATCGCCCCGGTCTGAGCGCGATCCATTATCGCGTTGCAATGCACGGGGCGTTTCTCGAAACGATGGAAGCGCGGCTGTCGAGCCTCTTTCTCGACATTCTCACCGATCAATTCGATGAGCAAAACCGGCCCATAACCAGCCGCATCTATCCGCTCAAAGATTTGCATACGCGCGACCGTAGTGACCCGGCAATCGCCTTGCTCGACGCCTGGGCGACGGTCGGCGACGTATTGACCTTTTATCAGGAGCGCATCGCCAACGAAGGCTATCTGCGCACCGCTACCGAGCGGCGGTCGATTCTTGAACTGGCGCGGCTGGTCGGTTACAAGCTAAGGCCGGGCGTCTCGTCGAGCGTTTATCTGGCTTACACGCTCGACGACAAGAGCGCGCCGGTTGAGATTCTCACAGGCACACGGTCGCAAAGCGTGCCGGGGCCGGGCGAGACAGCGCAATTTTTTGAGACCTCCGAAGTCGTGCAGGCGCGCGTCGAGTGGAACAATTTGCAGCCGCGATTGACGCGGCCCCTGAGCATCACGTTTCAACAGGCCATCGCCGATCCAAAGCAGCCGGTCAGACCGGACGATGTGATGATCATTCGGAAGGTCTTCTTTGAAGGCGCGGCGACTAATCTGAGCCGTGGCGATTCGCTGTTCTTCGTCTTTGGCGAAGACCCCGGCCAGCAGGTCATTCGCCGTGTCGAAAAGATCAATGCCGATTTTGCCGCAGGCCGCACCGAAGTCATCTTGCAACCGGTTCCCGCCCTTAGAATGCCTGCCGCTTATCTCGTCGGACACACGTTGCAGGTGCTGGACGATGGCATCAGTAAGGGAAAGTTCAAAGACGAGACAGAGAAAGCGAAAGGCTTCCGAGAAGAGTTGGCCGAGATTCGACAAACGCTCTTGCTCGGCGGCGACTTCTCGATTCACGAGTTGGCGGGCATCGCCAGAAACGCCGGCGACACGGGCAATCCGGATTTGAACGCAATCGGCGGCGCGCTGGCCGACCAACTCGACAGCCTCAGCTTGCCCGATACGCCGCCGGGCAAAAAGCGGGCGACGACATTCGGCTCTCTGGTCGCATCGCTGCTCAAGCCGCAATCGATTCAGCCGGCCAATCGTTTTCTGCAAAGCAAAAGTGTTCGTCAGGTCTTCAATCCGGCGTCGGATGTTCACCCGCACCTGTTGACCAACTTTCAACCGGCGCTGGCCAATTCGCTTTATGCAGCATGGGCGAATGCGGCGGTCCAGCCCGTCGACCTGCCGCCTACAGAATTCCTGCCTTTGCTCGAAGTCCACGCCTTGCGCGCCACCGCCTCGCTGTTTGGCTACAACGCGCCTCTGCGGATGATCATGAAACCAAACCCTGACCCCAATACGTCTCAGCAGATTCCGCTGATCGCCGAACCGGGTAAAGATTGGGATCCGGTTGAGACAGAAACGGCCCTCTACCTCGACAATGTTTACAAAGAAATTCTCCCTGAGAGCTTCATTCTCATTCAAACCCCTGAAGCGCAGACCGCCGCCGCTTCGATGCAGCTCAGGTCGTTCAAAGTCCAATCGATGGACAACGCATCACGCACCGCTTACGGCGTCAGCGCGAAAACGACGCGCCTCGGCTTGCACACGCACTGGTGGGATACGCCAACCAATAAAGGGAATGGATTGACGATGGCCAACATTCGCACCGCCGTCGTCTACGCGCAGAGCGAGCCGCTGAAACTTGCCGAAGAACCGATCCTCGATGATGTTGCCGGAAGCCGGATTGAAACCGGCAGGCTTTATGACGGGCTACAAATTGGGCGCTGGTTAATTGTCACAGGCGAGCGCACGGACATCGCCGAGACGAGCGGCGTCCGCGCCGCCGAACTCGTGATGCTTGCCGGCATCGAGCAGAAAGACAACCCGGCGCTGCCCGGCGACAAGACGCACAGCACACTCATCCTCGAAAATGATCTGGCTTACACTTACAAACGCGACAGCGTGAAAATCTACGGCAATGACATAAAGGCTACAAACGGCGAAACGCGCAACGAAGTCCTCGGCAGCGGCGATGCGACCCAGGCGTTTCAGCGCTTCGCGCTCAAGCAGCCGCCGTTGACCTATGTTTCCGCGCCGACCGTCGAAGGCGTCGAAAGCACCCTGCACGTTCGCGTCAATGATGTTGAATGGCACGAAACCGACAGCCTCGCTCTGCTTGCGCCGGCTGACCGCAACTACATTACGGTGACCGATGATGACGCCAAAACGAGCGTGGTCTTTGGCGACGGCAAACGCGGCGCGCGACCGCCGACCGGCATCGAAAACATCACGGCGGTTTATCGCAGCGGCATAGGCAAAGGCGGCAACGTCAAAGCCGAGCAGATCACTTTGCCGATCACCAAGCCGCTCGGCGTCAAAGAGGTCATCAACCCATTGCGCGCGTCGGGCGGCGCTGATAAAGAGAGCCGCGATCTGGCGCGCCGCAATGCACCGCTGGCGGTGATGGCGCTCGACCGCCTGGTGTCGACTGAGGACTACGCAGACTTCGCGCGCACCTTTGCGGGCATTGCCAAGGCCAGCGCGGCGCGGCTCACGGACGGTCAACGGCAGCTCGTTCACCTGACGATTGCCGGCGTCGATGACATCCCGATTGACGTGACCTCAGACCTCTATCAAAACCTGCGCCGCGCCCTGCACACTTTCGGCGACCCTTATCAGGCAGTGCAAATCGACGTGCGCGAGTTGCTGGCTCTGGTGCTCAGTGCCCGTGTGCATATCCTGCCCGATTACCTGGAAGAGAAGGTCGAGCCGAAGATTCGCCAGGCGCTGCTCGACAAGTTCAGCTTCGCCAATCGAGAACTCGGCCAGCCGGCTTTCCTCAGCGAAGCCATCAGCACGATTCAGCGCATTGAAGGCGTCGCTTATGTTGACGTTGAGGTCTTCGATTCCATAAGCGAGGCACAGGTGCTGGCGATTCTTGCGGCGAAAGATAAGCCGGCGCAGGGTCAAGGTGAAGGCGAGTCGAAGAGTGTGGCCCTCAGCAGTCTGTCCGAGACGGCGAAGCCATACATCAGGGCCGAGATGGCGAGCGTCGTCCAGAGAACCATCAAGCCTGCGCAGCTTGCCTTCTGCCTGCCTGATGCTCCCGAAACGCTGATTCTCAATCTCATCAAGGAGGCGACCGTATGAGTCAGTCGCTCGACCGTCTGTATGAATTATTACCTGCGGTTTATCGGCTGCGTGACGCCGAGCAGGGCTATCCCTTGCGCGCGCTTTTGCAGGTCATCGCCGAGCAGGTCAATGTCGTCGAAGAGGACATCGCGCAACTCTACGAAAACTGGTTCATCGAAACCTGTGAAGATTGGGTAGTGCCTTACATAGGCGACTTGATCGGTTATGTCGCCGTCACGCAACTGGGCAATCAAGGCGGCGGCAACTCGTCGCTCAACCGCATATTGATTCCGCGCCGCGATGTCGCCGATGCGATTCGCAATCGCCGCCGCAAGGGAACGCTCTCTTTGATCGAAGAGGCAACGGCTGACGTATCGGGTTGGCCTGCGCGCGTCGTTGAGTTTTACAAACGGCTCGGCTGGACGCAGCCTCTCAATCACCTGCGGCTGCGGCGCGGGCAGACCGCGAACCTGCGCAATGGCAACGCACTCGATCTGCTCGGCGGCGCTTTCGATTCCGTGGCGCATATGGTTGACGTGCGGCGCGTGGCGTCGTCGCATTCCGAGGGCCGTTATAACATACCGAGCGTCGCCGCCTTCGTATGGCGCTTGAAAGCTTATTCGGTGACTTACTCGTCGGCGCACTGCCTGGACGAGATTGGCCCGCACGCTTACACCTTCAACACCCTCGGCCACAACATGCAGCTTTATAATCGCCCGCAGCCCGAACCCGCACCGACGCACATCGCCGAAGAGTTGAATTTGCCTGTGCCGATTCGCCGCCGCGCCTTTGAAGAGCGTGTCACGCAAGATGGACGAACGCGCACGCAGGCATCGGCGGCATATTATGGCGCGGACGACAATCGGGTTGGCCGCAGCCTGGCCTTATGGGTTCCCGATTGGCCCGATAAGCAGTCGCCGCAACCCGTGCCACGCGAGAAGATCATTCCCGCGGACCTGCGCAAATGGCGTTATCGCGCGCCACGTAATCACGTTGCGGTCGATCCTGTGCTCGGTCGCATCGTCTTTCCGCCGAGCCAACTGCCGAAGCGCGGCGTCAAGGTTTCTTATCACTACGCCTTCAGCGCAGACATAGGCGGCGGCGAATATGCGCGGCAATTGTCGCAGCCCGAAAAATACGCGCTTTATCACGTCAGCAAGCGCGGCGGCAAAGAGAAGAGTTTCAAAACCATCAATGAAGCGCTCAATCAATGGATTGATGATAAAACGCGCGAGCGCGATAAGCCGGATGATGACCCGACAAAAGATGTCAGGAAGTATCATTCTGCGGTGATCGAAATCACAGACAGTGACGTTTACACCGAGCACGAACCGTTGATGATCGAATTGGAGCGCGGCGAGAGCTTGCAGATTCGCGCCGCCAGCGGCGTTCGCCCGGTCATCAAGATTCTCGATTATACGGAAGGCATGGATGCCCTGTTTATCAGCGGCAGGCGCGGCAGCCGCTTCAAGCTCGACGGCATCGTCGTCAGCGGGCGCGGCATTCGCGTTGACGGGCGCGAGGTGGACAACGGCGAGGAGGGCAGCGAGCCGCCAGAATATCGAACAGAGCCGCCATATGAGTATGGCCAGAGGCCGCCGAAAGAAGACCTGGAAGACGATCTATGCCATGTGACCATACGGCATTCGACGCTGGTGCCGGGCTGGGAATTGCAGTGCAATTGCGAACCGAAGCACAGCGAGCCAAGTCTGTTTTTGAACTACACGCGCGCCGCTGTGAAGATTGAGCACAGCATCGTCGGCGCGATTCAAGTCGAAGCCGACGAAGTCAAATCCGAGCCTGCGCGTCTGTGCATCAGCGATAGCATCGTTGACGCGACGGACAGCCAGAGCATGGCGATCAGTTCGCCGACGCTGCCGATTGCTTATGTGGCATTGACCGTTGAACGTAGCACGATCATCGGCAGCGTTGACACGCATCGCCTCGAACTGGCCGAAAACAGCATCTTCGACGGCGCGGTTCGCGTGGCCCGCCGGCAGACCGGTTGCGTGCGTTTCTGTTGGGTGCCTTACGGGTCGCGCACGCCGCGCCGCTACGAATGCCAGCCCGACGCGGCCTTGGCGAAGCTCAAAGCTGAACGGGAGAAGCTCAATGCGGAGCAGGAGAAGCACACGGGTATCAAAGGTGAGCCACTGAGCGATGAAGAAAAGAGCATTGAAGTGCGCCGTGTGCGCCCGCAATTCAATAGCAAACGCTACGGCTCGCCGACCTATTGCCAGTTGGCCGAAACCTGCGCCGCAGAGATTACCGAGGGCGCGGAAGACGAAGCCGAAATGGGCGTCTTCCACGACCTCTACCAACCGCAACGCGCCGCCAATTTGCGTGTACGGCTCGACCAGTTCACGCCTGCGGGCCTGGAAGCGGGAATCATTTATGAGAGCTAGGAGGAGAAGACATGAAAGGCGATTTCACACGCGACACATTCAACCCGGCGAAACACTTTCTGCGCGTGTTGATGCAACAGGGGCGCGTGCAACTCGATGCCGATAGCAATGAACAGACGGCGATTCTCTTGCATTATCTGCAAACGCTGGCGGCTGACCTGATCGGCCCGCACGGCGGCCCTGATGCAAATATCGGCTTTGGCATCCTGACGAATGTAACACAGACTACGCAGCTCAGGCCGGCTGAAGAAGCTGCTCTGAATGACGAGCCGACCAAAAAAGCCGTCGAACAACTGCTCGGCGGGCGCGACAAGAACCTCATCGACTTTGTCATCACCAAAGGCCGTTACTATGTTGACGGCGTGTTATGTGAGAACGAGGATTATGTGCTTTACTCTGCGCTGACTCATTATCCGGGTGACGACTTGTCGCCGGGAAGAACCAATCTCCTGTTCTATCTCGACGTCTGGGAACGGCCCATCAGCGCCGTCGAAGACGACAGCATCCGCGAGGTTGCTTTAGGCGGCGCGGACACCGCCGCGCGCTCGCGTGTCGAATGGCAAATCCGCGTGTGGCCTGAGAAGGAAGAGAACCGCAGCGACCGATCATCAAAGCTCACAGAGAAACAATTAAAGGAAAACTGGGCAGATTGGGTGAGTGTCTTTCAGCCCGCCAATCGCGGGCGCTTGCGCGCCTGGTTGAAAAACTCGGAAGGCGCGACCGCCAGCGAGCCCTGCATCATCCACCCGGATGCGCGCTATCGCGGCGCGGAGAATCAACTCTATCGCGTCGAGATTCATCGCAGCGGCGCAGCCGGTGAAGCGACCTTCAAATGGTCGCGCGAAAACGGCTCGGTGACGTTTCGCATTCTCAAGCTCGCTGGCAACCGGGCTCGGCTGGCACACCTGGGCAGAGACAATCACCTGGGATTGAAAGTAAACGATTGGGTGGAAATCGTCGATGACGGCATCACGCTTCAGAACAGAGCCGACAATCTATTGCAAGTCGCGGAGATCGAGCCGATAGATATGCTGGTGACGTTGAAAGTTCCCGACGGCGTAACTTTACCCACATACGACGAGACCAGCACCCGCCATCCCTATCTGCGGCGCTGGGATCACAAAGGCGATGCGAAGGCCGGCGGCGCGATTATCGTAACCGAATCTGACACCAACTGGATCGCGCTTGAAGACAACATCCAGATTCAATTTCCCGTTCAAAAAGACACGCCTTATCGAACGGGAGATTACTGGCTGATCCCGGCGCGCACGGTGACGGGCGACATCGAATGGCCAAAAGATGCGAAGACGCTTCCTATCGCCCTGCCGCCACATGGTATCGAGCATCACTACGCGCCGCTGGCCATCTGGTCATCTCCAGAGCAGATCAAAGATGCGCGTTTCTTATTTACCCCGCTGGCGAAGAAATGAACGAAAGGCGAAGCCGCCGCAATATGCAGAAGTGATATTGGCGGCTTCGTTACATCCATCTTAGTGGGCAGAGTTGTCGGTTACGAAGAAGACATCCCACGCCCATCGTCCGACACTTGCACCATGTGCGTCATACACTTTTGCTCGGTACATGAAACGATTGCCGTATTGATCTGTCCATCTGGATGCCCTGAATTCTAGATCAATCGCGATAACGCCGAGCGAGGTTAAGCTATGCAACTCGCTCGGTTCAGATAAGCCGTTATGGTTCATATCTTGCCAAAGGAGTAAAGACGAAAAGATGGCATCCCGCCGATCAATTCTGCCGTCATTGTTACCTCCGTTTTCCGGTTTATCAAATTCTGCAAGGGCAGCAAAGCCGTTGGGGGTTGCCGACTCCGGTTGCGGAGTGTAGTTTCCAAACAACTCCAGCCCGTCGTCTATTGTGCCATTTCCGTTGCGATCAAGCGCCAGGAAAGCGTCATCCGAACCAGCAGCAGTCCACGCCAGGTGTTCAGCAAAGCCATCGGGCCTAAGATCAAAGGCAACGCCCTGGTTTAGGTCCGTGAGGTCAAATCCGTTGCCGAGGACATCGATCAAGATAGGGCTTATGCCACAGGCTTGGGGATTTGCACTACAATCTGTGGGAGCTGCGCAAGTGGCGTTAAGTGAATGACTGTAAGTATATCTCCCATCAACGACTTTGACGGTTCCGCTGATAATAGTTACCTCGACATTGCAATAACAAAATACGCATGACTTAACACCAACACCTACTGTCGCTGAGTAGCTTGCACCAGTGGTAGTATGGCCAATGTTCTGACCCATTGTATACGACTCTGCCTTGTTCATAACGTGGCACCCATCGGTCCATAGAGCATAGGTAGACTCACCAAACGTAAAATCCGTGCTATCGGTTGTGCAGGTATTGTTACACTGAAAGTCATAATCGCAGAAACCATTAAGACCATTCTTAACCCAATGGTAGCCTGCAATATGATGAGTATTATCTTGTTTGTCCTTACGACCTATGGTTCCGAACGAACTATAAGCTAGACAATTAGATGGGTTTTCTGCGTTATTAGGTCTGACCTCTTTCGCCTTAAATATCTTGGCCGCGCAACTTGGATAATTGCATGAAAGCGGGTCACATATTCCTGGATTGCTGTCACAAAGAACGGCTGGATTCACGGCAGTTGAGCCACTTTTGCTGGCTAATGGCTTAGAGTTACTACCTACATATATCCACTCTCCCGGCCATTGCGCTTTTCCGTTGGTCTCTTTCTTTGAAGTTTCTTTTTCCATCTCTGCGATTTCATGTGCATAGGCAAGGTACTTATCCGTCTTTACGTAATCGAACCAAAAGGATCTTACCGGTGGACGCGTTTCATAGAATGCTTGAGTTAAAGCCGATTGGCCAACGATGTTATCCACGAACTCCAATTTGGGCACTCCAGTAGATTGAAACCCGTTATGGTAAAGAATCATTGCACGATAGGTTCGCTGTTGCCCTTCTAGGCTGATACTCACCTCATAGGAGGTGTATTTGTCAACGTCAGCCATAGAGTCGCCTATTCGTTGTATAAAGTCTCTTACTGTAGTTCTCTCCCACTCCTCAAGCATCGAGCCGTTATAGTTACTGCGAACCCAGGCAGATTGATAAAAGACATGTTTAGGACCGTCGTCGAGGCTAAGTTGACTAGGCCCAATACTAAGAACTTGGCCAGTTGGTTTGGTCGTCATGCTACCGTAAGGCTTATCCAGTATTTCGTCGATGGGGCCTGTGTGAATGTCTTGTAACTCAACTCTGAGTTCATCTTCCGAGCTATAGATAAGATTCTTCTTTGCCGCGTTGTAGCCATGGCCAGCCTTTACATACAAGATCAGCCTGCCATAAGCGAGCCTCAACAGATCCTCTGCGTCAGACTTGCTTGAGGTCGTAGAAAAAGCTTGCGGGGCAAATGCCAAAGTAGCCAAGACTAACATCAGCAATGAAGGAATTCCTCTAAATCTCACTGTATTTTTCTCCTTTAAGTATCAATGACCTTCGGGCGATTTTGCGGGTTGACCCATTTGCTTCTTGTCGGTAGCAGCGACAAGCTGAGGCGAATTCGTGTCAAGATTTCGTCTCACCCCATTAGATAGCGCTCATTGAGTCGGGGCCCGCTTTAGTTCCTGTTGTCTCGATTTCAAAGTATGGTCAATGACATTCTTGAAGTCTTCCAGGCTTTTGAGTCCTCTGATTATTTTGCCATTGACAAAAAAAGTGGGGGTACCCTGAACATCGGCCTGCCTCGCCTCCTGCATATTTCTTCTTACAACTGTAGCGCTTGCCTCAGAGGCTAGGCAGGAATTGAATTCATCAGATGGTAACCCCAAATCAGAAGCATATTTTTTCAATGCCTGTTCAGATAAATCGTCTGCGCTAAAGAGAATGTCGTGATACTCCCAAAATTCCCCCTGCTCACCCGCACACACAGAGGCTTGCGCGGCTTTGAAGGCATCCGGGTGAATAGGCAGGGGCATTTGTTTGAAGACGAATCTGACATCTGAACCGTAACTTTGCATCAGCGGTTTCAGATTAGTTGCAGCCTGCTTGCAATAAGGACATTGAAAATCCGAAAATTCTATGATTGTGACCGAAGCATCGCGCGGCCCCTTTGATGGCCCTTCAGCATTGATTGTGGATGCGGGGGGAACTGGCTCGGAGAGAAATGTTTCGATCTTGGCTCTGCTCAGGATCTCAGTGACGGCGGCCTTGTATCTGTCAAACTTCAGCCGGCTCTCCAAGTCCAGTCTGATTCGCTGTTTTGCCTCATCTTCATTCATGTTTTCTAAAACGCTCAGGTTGTCAGCATAAGCTTGATCTATGTCACTTTGCTTTACCTCCACTCTGTCGGGCATTAATTGCTTTCGAAGCTCGCCTTCCGTCATGCCTCTTCTCTTCGCTTCTTCCTTAAGGACGGTTTGAATCAAGAGATTTTTGAGGATACTCTGGCGAAGGCTGAAGATTTTCTCTTGTAAAGTATAGAGTTGCGAGCCTGCTGCCTCATCGACCTCATGCTCGGTTATCACAAGATTCCCGTCGATCACTGCCACGACGTCCTGGCGGCCCTTTTTTTGAGCTTTGTAGACGGTTGTTTCAGGGCCTTCGGGCCTCTTGGTTTGACAATAGCCCGTCTCACCGCCGACCGATATGATTACCAACGCGATCACAATCATGAAAGAGACTCGCATGGCTTCAATTACCTTTCAGGACTTTAGGATAGATCACACCACAAAGCATGATTTCTCAGTTATGTGGAGCGTACTGCAACCGCCAGACCAAAATGGAGAAATCTTGTAGTAGGGAAGACCTTGTCACAGGGCGAGATTCGCCCCGTTCCTTCGGCAACCATCTGCCATCGCACGACTCTGTGAGACAATGGAAGCGGCTTTACTGTCGTGCCGCCTCTCACGCTTGTTGTCCGGCACCTTGGATAGCGATGGCTTTTGTACCGGGTCAAGTCAGAGCCAATTTGCCGTAGTTGAATGTAATCCGAAGCAGCGGTGGATCGTCGTATTCTATAAGCTCGTCAGCGCTTTGATTTGCTGATGCAAGCTCTCCAGCTTATCTATTTTCCTGTCGTTCTTGCCTGCCCATGTTTTCATATAGGAGAGCTTCTGACCTCGTTCGGGAAGAAAATCGGCAGGCTTTTCAAGGTAATACGCGTACAACTCCGATTCGCCGATGATAATCAGGAATGCGGCAAAAAGCTCCGCAGAATCATGTTTTTCAAGGCTTTCAAGGATGAAGGGGATGGCGAACACGCCATATCGTATGATCGGTGTTAGCCGCTTAGGATCGATTGCTTTACGGCTGCCGGGGTCATCGCTATACATCCAGGTCGCTTGCAGCGATGCGGTCGCATTCAAGAACCTCCCCGAATCCCAATCTTCGATAAAGCGATCCCTGAATCGCGGCATTGCTGCGTAGTAGTTCTCCTTCCCACTCCCATAATAGAGATTGATCCCGCTCACCCGATTCAGAAGCAGTACCAATTGGTAAAGGCGTAAATGATCTTTCTCGCGCCTCATTTCCTTTGCGAGAAATGGTGTCAGGTTCGGGCCGATAGCAAGCAAATCTCCGACAGCGCTCCGCAACTCAGATGGACCACTATTAGCACTCACCCAGAAGGGCTCTCCCAACACTGGGTTGGAGTCGATGGCGCGGCACCAACGTTCATAAGCGACCCGGTAATCCGACGCCGTCTGCGGCGACGATTGAGGCGAACTGTTAATTGCTCTGCCGCCGATAATCCAGCAGAATGTGAGAAGTGCAACCGCGTATCTCATGCTGGTTTCCGTACTGGTTTCTCCCTGCGTCCACTTTTTTTTGAGTAGTTTGCTATGAACTAACCTTGACTTCCTACATGGGATTGCGTTTTTCTTCATTTTTAATGAGGCTTATTGCCTTGAGCGCCTCTTCGCGCACCGGAAACCTCTTTTCACCAGGCTCGGCAGCCGGGATAGCGCCGGGATCAGTCTGCATAATCCTTTCGAGCAAGGGAATCAAGTCCTTGTCACCCGCTTTGCCAATGGATTGCACCGCTTGTGACCTCACCCAGAACTCTTCATCACTTGTGCCTTTTACCAAGCTCAGTTTGATTTCCTCACGCATCTCTTGGGGTATGCGCTTGATTCTGAGATGGTCTCGCTTCAAAATCTCTCCAAGAATAGCGAGCGCATTTTCTCGATGTGGAGCGAAATCGCCGTGCGCGAGTTCGAGTAACGCAGGAACAGGAGCTTCCCCATAACTAGCCAGCTTCATCGCGAATGGCGAGTCGGGGTTGTAGCTTCCGCGAATTAGTATATTCAGCGTTCTTTGGTCGCTATAATCCGCTACCTGGTCCACAGCATCTGCAAGTACCGAATAATACTCGGAATATCCTTCACCATATTTGACCGAAACGCCTTCCAAGCCATTTGACTCTCGAAAGGTTGATTCGATTAAGTGGTTTTCTCTGTCAAGCAAATCAATCAGGGCATTCTTTACCACTTCATATCTATCAGTATTGCGATTCGCGATGAGCTTTTCTACAGTAGCGGCTCTCTGTTGCCAAATATCGGAATGCAGTCGAGACAGCAGTATGGTTTGATTATCGCTTTCCTGGCTCATAGCGAACACAACCCCAACGATGAAGATCGCTATGACTGTGAACAAAGCTAACCCTTTACTTTTCATGTTTTTTTCCTCTTCTTGCGGAATCGCTACCATCTCTGAGGACATCCACCACGCCAATCAACGTGAACATGCCCTGATCCAGACAAATCTTGAGGCTCAACACAGGCACCGCAATTTTTACCTGCGTTATGTAAAGGCTGCCACGTTCCCGTATTGCTTGCAATATCGGCGGCGTCGCCGAACATATGCCTACTCTGAGGGGCTGACCCTGGAATAGCAGCATTATGAGCCGGATTCCTGTAACCGCCATTAATGATCAGGGTTACATTCCCGTTGCCTGTACGAACGCATTCCAATCCCGCAAGTAGGCTATTTCTAATAATCGCCCAGGTATAGTCCCCTGAGTTCAACTCGGCAAATGAGAAGTGTGCGCTATGAGCAGTCTGTGTGAAATCCGCACAAGTCGGTGTGAAAGCCACGCCATACTGCGGATACTCAGCAATGATGGCGTCGCGTGGATTGCCGCAACTCTGAACGGATGTGCTACCCAGGCGGATGGAGACCGACTGTTGAAAGGTAAAGATGTTTGGCGCGTAAAACAGCCAGTCAAGCGGATAGGTGTAACCGGGCAGAAAGCTGTAACCGGAATAGTCGACATACGAGGAATTCTCATCGTCAAAGAACTGCATATTCACATAATGATCGCTGGTCAGCGAGGCGGTCGCCGACGTCCCGGTGAACTGCGTATTAATCGTGGCGACGATAAAACCGCCGCCGCAGGCGCGAACTTGCTCCACGCCATTTTTGTATAGCGAACCGCAGACATAGGCCGTGTAGTACGCCGCCGTGTCATAGTCGAGTTCGGTTCGGGAGTGTCCCCTCACCTTGTTATTGGCATTGTCGTATACGATGCCTGCGCCATGGCTTCCATCGCCTGAAATATGCATGAGAAAAAAACAGCCATAACCGCAAATCTAAGTGCCTTCATCTCATTACCTCATGTCGTAACTAGCTGATGGGTTCACTAATTCCGGGCGCGTCAAATAGCGAAACTACCGCTTATCCAACGGGACTGGTTGAACGCCAGGCGCAATACGCTTTTCTACAAACTGTGCAATCTTACTGAAACCAGTCTCCCCCAGTGCAGTAACCAACTTGCTCCTCGCGTCGAGAATGATTTGGTTGCGCTCCTGCTGCAATATCTTTAGCTCTGGCGGCGGCGGCGGCAGTTTCACTCCTGCCGGAATCTTGCCTCCAGGAAACTGAGATCGGAAGGTTTGAATAACGACGAGGGCCTTCGCGTCTTGTCGTGCAATCTCATCGACACACGCCGCAGCAATTCCGCTCAGTTGGCGTGCCTCTTCATCACTCAGGCTGACCTGCGTTTGCACGTAAGCCTGCAGGGAGTTGCCCTTCTGCCCTTCACTCTCCAACTCGGCAGCTTGTTGTTGCAGGTCAACGACCATGTGGAAGAAGGCGCTATAGACTACTTCTACGGGGGGTTCTGGAGGCGGCGCGGGTGCTTCCTGGGCATCTGCTTTCTGGCTGCGGGGTGCCGTTAGATTAAAGCCCACTGTTCCGGCGAGCAGGGCTAAGGTGAACAGATTGACGATCCATTGCCGTTTCATCATGGTCAACCTCCCAAACGTTAAAAGAACAGGAAAGGAGAGTGTTAAAACATCTAAGCGCGAATTGCGGCATGAGTATATTTAAGTGAGATTTATAATACAAGAAAAAACAGGTACACAATACGATCAAAAGGTGCACAATATTCTCATTGGTTAGCTGACATCGCGATCTTGCTGAGCTTTGCCTTGATTGATCAGGTTGAGGTCAAAATATATTGTTCGATATTCGGAAGGCGTGTGGCCATGCGCTTTCTTAAAATGACGCGCAAAGAGACCTTTATTGTTGTATCCGACCTCAAGCATAACCTGCTTGACGCTCATCAAGCTGGTGGCCAATAACTTTGCTGCCTTTTGCATCCTGATTATTTGCAGGTACTGTCCCGGGGACCTGCCGGTTTCTGTCTTAAGCAGACGGCAGAAGTGGGAACGAGAGAATCCTATTGATCCCGCCATCTCATCCAAAGACAGCTTTCGATGCAGATTGGCGTTAAGAAAGTTGATGATGCTTCGCACCTTCGGATTCATGCTTGAACCTCACAAGCAACTCTCGAAATGGGGAAGCACACCGGAACACGTCCGGCCTTTCACGAAATCATGGCGGATGCCGATGGCCTATAAAGGCCGTACTGCGGTAGCCGTATAGTCAATCGGCATCCGTTTCTCTTCTTCGCTCATTTTGCGCTTGGCGCTGGGCCACCGGCCTGCCGTGAGGCTTTGAGCCGTTGTTCGTAGAGACCGAACCCGAACAGATATTCACAGGTCCACTCGAAGGTCATCTCGACGATGCGTAAGGCGGTCCAGTAAGCCCTGTTCAATCCTCTTTCGCTTTGTGCTGCCGCTGCCATCGCTTTCAAGATCTGCCGGTAGCGCCGGTTGCGGCTCTCCTTTTCGAGATCGGCGATCAGCTTGACCAACGCCCGCTTTGCCTTGGCGGAAGGCCGTTGGCGGGCGGCCTCCAGCGCTTCGATCAAGACATGAAAGCGCGCGCCGTAAACGCTCAGGTGCGAGATCGGCAGGGTGAAGAGGAACTGGCGCAGTTCGGCTTCGTGAACGACGCCCAGGTTCGGGTACTTCTCGACATATTGCGCTTGAAAGCGCGGCCTAGCCTGTGGTTTAGCCGGTGACGCAGACTTAGCGCCTGGCGGCGCAACTTTTTTTCTGCGCCGTGTATTTTTTGTTATACTCATGCGGCTCCTCGCGCGCGCCAGCGTGTTCAGGGCATACCAATCCTTTCACGCCAGCGCGCGTTGTTGGGCAAAGTGGGTCGTCATGACGGTGGCGGCCCACCACGCAGTTATTGTTCTTTGAATATTGAAGAGTCAGTTCAGAACAGGGCAGGCGGGCCGCGCGGCAGGGTTGATTCAGCAAGCCGGTCAAGAATGGAAGAGATGCTCACAAATGGGATGACGACCAATAGCGTCGTCATCGTGAGCAAGTGCGTGAGCGAGTAAGACCTCCTGAGTTGCAGTGAGATGGTGGAGCGAGCACGGGCCGGCTCCGGCTCGGCTTCGACTTGAGCCTGAGCGGAAGAAATGATTTCGGGCGCAGCGGGCACGGCGATGATCGAAGGCGTTGCGGCAGTGCGCCGGGCTACGAGTTCGTCGCGGGTCTGCGCGAATTCTGGATAAGCCGCAGCGAATGGCGAAGTGAGTGTGATGGCGCACACATTTTGCGCTTCAGTGATGTGACCCACTTCGCTAAGTTCGACGGCATAGCTGTTGAGAAATTCGTAATAAAAGGCCGGGCAGTGCTTGGCGATAGCTCGAACCATGGGATAGAGCCGCTCAAGATCAGCGAGCGCTCGTTGATGATCGCCATACATACTGCGCACTACCGCCGTCATCTTCTGTGAGCCGGCAAACGTGAACAGGTCACGCTGGCCAGCAACTCGCGCAGCCGCCAAGTAATAGGGCAGCGATGCTTCAAACTTCCCTTGTCCGACATAAGTTGTGCCAAGAGTGAGTAATCCCTGTGCCTGATATTGCGGAGGGGCTGTGTCTATCACATAGCCAAGCATCTGACGGGCTTCATCAACATCGCCCTGTTTCCACGCACCAATCGCTTGGTAATACTGGGCGATAGATTTCAATTCTTTCGATAATGGCAAAGCGAGCATCAATTGGCTCGCTTCCTTCATCGCCTCTGTTTGCCTCGCAAAATAAGCGTGACGGGCGATGGCCGCCAGTTGCCCACCTAATAATTCAAATCCTTCTCGTGTGTAGAGGCTGCGAGCCAAAGCAGCATAAAGCGAACGCTGAAGATAAGAATGCGACGCAGAGAGTCCGACCTTCCCGGCACTGTTGCCAGAAAAGGAGAAAGATATGTTGAAGAGGATACTTGCCTGTTCGTTCATCGTGGCCGTTCTCCCCTTGCTCACCTCATCCATTTACAATCCAGACAGTCCAGCTCCGTTTCAAACTGCTGTGTTTGCTGGCCACGTACTCACCGGCGGCGGCGCGTATTGCAGCCCATGCGGCTGTGGCAGTTGCGCCTGCGATGCGGGCGAAAGGCCGGGGCCGTGTACCGACCAGGTTGTGACAGCGGACAAAGACGGAATGGATCATCGCATGGCTCCGACCGGCAATTCAGGTCTTGACTTCGGTTCTAGCGCCTTGCTGCTGGCGTTGGCGTTGTGGCTGTGGGCTAGACTGCGCGCCTGAGCGGGCAGGGCGCGTTTCGCTCATTTATGGGATTCGTTTGGTTGCCACAGCGACACTGGCAACATGGGGAAGGTGTGCGCGTGGCGGTTCGCATTGTATACCATCCGCTTCACAATTTCACGATGAATTTTATAAGCTTTAACACATTTCTGTGTTTGAACTATTAAGCAGGGGATAATCTTTTAAGCGGCCTCTCGGAGAGGTGGATCTCAGCATTGCGCTGCTGATGGAATAAAGAGAGGGAAGCGTGCTACGGAGTGCGGTGACCGGTCACTGCACTCCGTAGCCGCATGATAAAGAGGCGCGCTTCTTCATTCTTCCGTACACCGAAGTGATAACCGACTTGAGCTAGAACTGGCGAGTCACATGGTCTGTCTCTGCCGAACTGGTTTTCCGTTCGTTCTCGTCGTTAGCGCCTTGCCAGAAGCCATAGGCCCAGAAGGCTGCCGCAAGCCAGTAGAGCGGCCAGATCAACAAGAAGGCGAGCAGCAGTTTTTTATCATGAGCTGCAAACCACTGCGCCGCTCTGAAGGTTCTGGCAAACGGCAGCAAGGGGATCAGCCAGCGATGGCGCAGCAGGAAGCCGCCGGGAAGCCCGCCCCGGCGTCGCGCTTCCGCAGACATACGCCCAAGCCCAACCTGATAAAACAAGACCGTGCGCCAGCCTGTGCGATTCAAATGCGTCACTTCAATAGCTGGATCGAAGAGGATGTGTTCGCCGGCGCTGTGCATCTTCCAGTTGAGCAGGATGTCTTCAGCCATCCACAGGTCGTCATCGAAGCCGCCATAGCGCATCAGGGCTTCGCGGCGATAGGCGAGGTTCGCCGTCGGAATCCCCTTTTCAAAGCGCAGCGGCGTGGTCGGCATGAATTCTTTGAACTCGATCAGATAACCGATCAAGCCGCTCAGGCTCTTTGGCGTGCCGTTGCGCAGCGCGCCGC
>JBBWZK010000360.1:0-5650 GCA_039648975.1 Blastocatellia bacterium | reverse complement strand
ATATAACTATAAACATTGCGTCCCTACGGGACTGGCCTAAGGTCGAAGATGTGGCCTTCGAGCAGACCTTATGTGCTTCGTCAGTTATTTTTGTTTTTGACTTTCTCAGCCGACCTGCGTAAGATTTCTGAATCACAGTATGTCTGCCGAAGTTGCTCGCGGCGCTATAGGCGCGAGAAGGGCAACGCGGGGGAACCAAGGTCGTGTAGTAAGCACGACAGGGGCGTATCGAGTTTGAGGCACTCGTAGGACACTTCCAGTCCAAGCCCGTCAGCTAACCTCGCAGGCTAAAAGGAAGGGCATTACGCCGCGACGAGATTCGGCGGGGGGCCGTATGCTCCGCGCCCTATTCCTTTCTCGCAAGCTCCGGCGAATTCCCTTGCCACAGTTTAACCATACACAAGCGGCTTGATGAGCGTGTCTCAGGAAGCCGTTGAGGATGACTGTTTATGCGAAGAGAAAAAAACCGGCTAATCAACCACTGGGCGGCATTCTTTGTCGGACTTTTGCTGTTGGCCCTGATGATTTCGCTGCAAGGCTGCGGCGGGGCAGGTAAGAACGGCAATAAGGTGACGCTGATACTGGGCGGCTACACGACGCCACGCGAAGCTTACGGCAAAGCGATCATCCCGGCTTTTCAAAAATACTGGAAGGACAAGACCGGGCAGGACGTTGAGTTTCAGGAATCTTATCAAGGCAGCGGCTCGCAATCACGGGCCATCACCAGCGGCTTTGAAGCCGACATCGCGGCGCTCTCGCTCGAAGGCGATATTGACAAGATCACCGAAGCCGGACTGATCACGCACGACTGGAAGTCGAAACCGAACAACGGCATGATCAGCGATTCTATCGTTGTCATCGCCGTGCGCCCCGGCAATCCGAAAGGCATCCATGACTGGGCCGACCTGGCGCACCCCGGCCTGAATATTCTGACGCCCGATCCGAAAACCTCGGGCAACGCGCAGTGGAACATTAACGCCATGTACGGCGCGGCTTTGCGCGGCTTTGCCGGCATGCCGAAAGATGACCCGGCGGCGGCGCAGGAATATCTCAAGAGCGTCTTTCGCAACGTCTCCATTATGGATAAAGGCGCGCGCGAATCGATCACCAACTTTGAGAAAGGCGTCGGCGACGTGGCGATCACTTACGAAAACGAAGTGCTGGTCGGCAAGCAAGCGGGACAGAATTACGAGTACGTCATCCCGCACTCGACCATACTGATCGAGAACCCTGTAGCGCTCGTCGACAAGTATGTTGACAAGCACGGCGTCCGCGAAGCCGCCGAAGCCTTCGTCAACTTCCTCTGGTCGCCGGAAGCGCAACGCGCCTTTGCCAAATATGGTCTGCGTTCGGTAGACCCGACCGTCGCTCAGGAGGTCAAATCACAGTTTCCGGCAGTCGTGGATTTATGGAAGATAGATTACCTTGGCGGCTGGAAGAAAGTCGGTGACAGCATCTACGGCCCGCAGGGCGTCTACACGCGCATCAGCGAAGAGTTGCAGAAATCACGTTAAGCCATTGCGTAAGAAAGGATGAAATGAGCCTCGCATCCACACCACTCGATACCCCACAACCGCAAGCCACCGCACCCGCTGTCTTGCCGTGGGGCCGCTGGGGATTGCGCGTCACGGCGGCTTTGTATCTTGGCATCATGATCGCGCTGCCACTGGCGGCGATTCTTGCCAACGGTCTGCGCGACGGATTGCGCGCCTTCTGGTCAGACCTCGCCAGCCCTGCGGCATTCGCGGCGCTCAAGCTGACCATCATCATGGCGGTCATCGTCACGTTGATCAACGCGGTGATGGGAACGCTGACGGCTTACGTACTGGTGCGCTATCGCTTCATTGGACGCAGCCTGTTGAATGGCTTGATCGACATGCCGTTTGCGATTCCGACGCTGGTGACCGGCGTGATGCTTGTGGCCTTGTACGGCCCGCAGCGCACGCTCGGCGCATGGCTCAACGCGCATGGCATAGAGGTCATCTTCGCCACGCCGGGCATCGTGCTGGCGCTGCTGGTGATCACTTATCCGTTCGTGATTCGCGCCGTGCAGCCGGTGTTGATGGAGGCCGAGCGCAGCGAAGAAGAAGCCGCTTATACGATAGGCGCGTCCAAATGGACGACGTTCCTGCGTGTAATATTCCCTACTATCGCGCCGGCGGTGATCACCGGCTCGCTGTTATGTTTTGCGCGGGCGCTCGGCGAATTTGGCTCAGTCGTCGTCGTCGCCGGCAACATTCCGGGCCGCACGCTGACCGCGCCGGTCTACGTCTTCGGACAGATCGAATCACACAACGAGCGCGCCGCCAGCGCCATGTCCATCGTCCTGCTGGCATTGTCTTTCGCGCTTATTGTCACCGTCGAATGGCTGCAAAGCCGCAACCGGAGGGGCCATGTCGCAAGCGATAATTAATAAGCCGGTGCTGGCTGCGTCCGCACGTCCACGCAAATCATCGGCGCGGTCAAAGCTTGCCGAGCGGGCGCTCATTGCGATTGTGCTGCTCTACGCCGCCGGCTTGCTGGTTGCGCCGCTCGTGGCCATCGTCTGGGGCTCAGTCGCCGAAGGCGCGGGCGCATTTGTGCGCGAAATTACATCTCCCAATGCCGTGAGCGCGCTCGAACTGACGCTAGTGATGGCGGTCAGCGCGACGGTGATCAATACGTTGTTCGGCCTGTGCATCGCCTGGGTGCTGGCGCGCGACGACTTCTGGGGCAAGCGCATTCTCAACGGGCTGGTAGATATGCCGTTCGCCGTGTCGCCGGTGATTGCCGGTTTCATGATCATCCTGTTGTTTGGCAGAAACGGCTGGCTCACCTCCATCACTGACGCGCTCGGCATTAAAGTCGTCTTCGCAATGCCGGGTATTCTCATCGCGACGATCTTCATCTCGATTCCCTTCGTCATCCGCGAAGTGGTTCCGGTATTGAATCAGGTGAGTCGCGATCAGGAAAACGCTGCGCGCACTATGGGCGCAAGCTCCTGGCAGACCTTTCGCCACGTCACGCTGCCGGCGATTCGCTGGGGCCTGCTTTATGGGGTTTCGCTTACCTTTGCGCGCGCGGTCGGCGAGATCGGCGCGGTGCTGGTCGTCAGCGGCGGCGTCAGCGGTTTGACCGAGACGGCGACGCTGTTCATCTTTCGGTCGCTCGATGATCGCAACGCGGTCGGCGCAAACGCCATGGCCGTCGTGCTGGCGGTCATCTCGTTTGTGATTTTGATGGTCATCGAATTCTTCAAGAGGCGAGCAGAAAAAACCTAAACTGAAGGAAGGAACGCACATGAAGTTACAAACAATCTGTCCCCGATTCCCGCTTCTCGGCGTGTTGATTATCTTAATGGGTTCGTTCGTATCGGCGCGCGCGCAATCGGCCAGCGAGCCTGCCGGCACCAGTCAGCCGCCCGAAACGAAACAGGCTGCAAAGCCGGAAGGCGAGAATGGCGAGGTCAAGCAACTGAAGTCACAAGTCGAGAAATTGCAACAGCTCTTAGAGCAACAACCGCGCGCGCGGGCCGAGATGCAGAAGCGCGTTGACGATCTTAGCAGCGCGCGCGCCGCGCCAGTGGTAACCACAAAACCGGATGGCACGGCGGTCGTTTCATCCGATCTGCGCACGGCATCGCTTGAGACCAGTCCAGCGGCGAAGCCTGCACCTGCTCAGGCTCAGGCAAAGACGCCGGACAAGCCCATAGTGGTTGCAGGCTGGGATCAAAACCATGCGTTCCTGCGCAGCGCCGATGGCCGCTTTGAAACGCAAATCAGCGGCTACGCCCAGTTCGATTATCGTGGCTATGCATCAGGCAATCATCCAGCGAATACGTTTCTGGTCCGCCGCGCCCGTTTGTCGGCTGAGGGCCGGCTGGCGCGTTATTTCGATTTCAAAGTCGAAGGCGATTTCGCCGATACCTCTAGCACGCTGTTGCGCGACTTTTATGTCAACATTCATCGCATTGATGAGTTTCAGTTGCGCTTCGGCCAGTTCAAAGAGCCGTACAGCCAGGAAGAATTGCGCTCAGACATCTATCAGGATTTTGTCGAGCGCTCGCTAGTCAACAATCTTGCGCCGAGCCGCAGCCCCGGGCTGATGGCTTCAGGCGTCCTCAACAAAGGCGTCTTTGAATATCAGATCGGCTCATTCAACGGCAAAGGACTGCTGGCGCTCAACAACAACAATACGCCGGAATCTGTGGCGCGCTTGCGCTTTGCACCCTGGAAAAACGGCGGCAGCTTCTGGGGCAAAGGTCTGGCCTTTGGCGGCGCCTATGCACAGGGGCGCAGTCTCGGCGGCACGAGCGTGCGCGGCCTGACCGAGAGCCGTAGCTTCACTTACTTTACGCCCGACACCGTCAACGGCAAGATCACCCGCGCCAACGGCGAGTTGACCTGGACGCTCGGCCCGGCGACAATTCGCGCCGAGTACGATCAGACGAACCAGGCTCGCGACAATCTCGGCACGCAAGGCCGAAACCTACCGGGCGTGGTGGCGAAAGGTTATATGGCGCAGGCTACTTATCTGCTGACCGGCGAGTCGAAGCCGGATGCAGGGCCGGTGACGCCAAAGCATAACCTGTTCGGCGACGAGACAAACAAGACAGGCTGGGGCGCTTGGGAGTTGAAATTCCGCTTCTCCGACCTGCAAATCGCCGACGGCACGGCAAAGTCGAATCGCGCGCAGACCATGTACTTCGGACCGAACTGGTACTTGAATCGTTATGTGAAGTACCTGCTCGATGTCGGTTTCGAGCGATATAAAGATCCCTTGCGTTCGCCGAATCCGAGTGACCGTAACTACTTTGTGATTCTCAGCCGCGTCCAGGTAGTCTTCTAGAGCGGTTTGCAAATGCGTGTCGGCTATGGAGTGCGGTGACTGGTCACCGCTTTCGACGGCTAAGGCTGAAAAGCGGCGACCCGTCGCCGCACTCCAAAACTCGCTCCCAGCCAAAGTCATTTGAAAACTGCTATAAACCAATGGCATGACATCGGGACAATGAAATAGCCACAGAGTCACAGAGAAAATAATGGAATTCTCCGGTTTTTCGAGATTTTTTAATTTTCCTCTGTGACTCTGTGGCCAATCCCTTGTTGCTCAAACTCATTCGCAAAAGGCCAGGGCACGCGCCTCATCGATCAAGCCGCATTCATGCGCCAACTCGTAGTAGAGCCTTAATCCGCTCAGGCTTTCATCGTCCAGATCGTAGTGGATGTTTTTTGTGAGGTAGCTTACCAACTCGCCTTTCGGCAAGCCGAGTTGTTCGGAGTAGAGAGCCGCCAGTTCTTCGGCGTGCGCGACACCTTCGCGTTTCGCGGCGCGGAAATCGACGCGGCGCTCGCTTGCCGGGCCAAACATTGCGGCGGCATCTGGGCGAATCGCCCAGAAGGCGAAGACAAACGGCAGCCCCGTATGCTTGCGCCACTCTTCTGCGAGATCGTAAACATACAGCCCCGTGCGATCAATCATCATCGCCGGATCGCCGATGATGAGCGCGGCGTCCGAGGTTTCGAGCATCTCGCGGATGCGTGGCGGCGCTGTGCGGTACTCAGGCGTGAGGTTATAGAAACGGCTGAAGATGATTTGCACGAGCGCCGCCGACGTCCGCGAAGTCGTGTCGAGGGACACCGAGCGCACGTCGGTCAACGGCACGCGCGAGGCC
>JBBWZK010000358.1:0-7534 GCA_039648975.1 Blastocatellia bacterium | reverse complement strand
TGCCGGTCTACGCGCAGGCGGTTGAGTTCGCCGAGAGCGTCCCGGTCAGAAATCTCCCAGCCGCTAATCGTTCGGTTAGCAATTCAAAGAACGGCCCGCCGGAGATCAATCTGGAAGGGCGTGAACTCAATGAGAAGAATAGCGAGTCGCGCCAATGGGCGCCCGGAGCGAAAGCCTCGGTTGATGGCGCGTTGCAAGGTGACCGCCCCGCCAATACGAATGCGCCCAGTGTGCTGCCCACGCCATCGCTGACCTTCGAAGGCATCGACGCGACGGATGAAGGCAACTCGGTCGCGCCGCCGGATACCAACGGCGATGTTGGGCCCAACCATTACGTCCAGACGGTCAACAACCGTGTCGGCATCTGGGATAAAAACGGCAATCTGCTCGTGCCGTTCTTCACGCAGAGCAGCCTGTTTGCGCCGCTCGGCGGACTGGCCGCCACCGTAGATCGCGGCGACCCGATTGTTTTGTACGACCGCATGGCCGACCGCTGGATGATCAGCCAGTTTGCCTTCACAGGGCAAACGACTCCGCCTTATCACGAGGCCATCGCCATCTCGAAGACAGGCGATCCGACGGGCGCTTATTATCTTTATGATTTCGTGCTGCCGGGCAATGAATTTCCCGACTACCCGCACTTTGGCGTGTGGCCGGATGGCTACTACATGAATACCCACCAGTTCTTGATGGGCGGCGGCTTCGACGGCGACGGCGTTTTTGCATTCGACCGCAAAAAGATGCTCGTCGGTGACCCGACCGCCAGCTTGATCTACTTCAATCTGAATCTGGCGACGCACCCGGAAGGCATCTTCGGCATGCTGCCGTCCGAACATGATGGCTTGCTGCCGCCGCCTGCGGGTGCGCCCAACGTCTTCGTTTATTTCACCGACACGGATTTCGGCGATCCGGCGGACGGTTTGCGACTCTTCAATTTCCATGCAGACTTCGCGGTTCCGGCCAGTTCCACTTTTCTCGAACGTTCCGAGAGCACCTACGCGACGCCGTTGCCGCTGGCCGCCTTTGACGGGCGAGACCCCGGTGGACGCGGCGACATCGAACAACCGCCGCCGGCAGGAAATAACTCGACCGACAGACTCGATACCGTCGGCTCGCGCTTGATGTTCCGGCTACAGTATATGAATCGCGCCGGCACTGAATCACTGGTCGGCAACTTCACGGTCAATGTCAGCGGCGTCGCCCCGACCAACGCCGCCAATTTTCAAGCAGCCTTCCGCTACTTTGAGTTGCGCAAGACTTCTCCGGCTGGTCTATTCTCGGTCAATGAACAAGCGACCTTCGCGCCCGGATCGGGCAATGGCGCGACGGGCGACAACCGCTGGATGGGCAGCGCCCAGATGGATAATCAGGGCAACCTGGCGGTCGGCTACACTTTGTCCGGTGTCACCGCAAATCATTTCCCGTCGCTCAACTTTGCGGCGCGCGCCTTCAACGACGCGCCCGGCGGCTTGTTCCAGGGCGAGGGGGTGCTGTTTGCCGGCACAGGCGTGCAGCGCGGCACGACCAACCGCTGGGGCGACTACAGCGCCTTGACGCTCGATCCAGTAGATGATTGTAGTATGTGGTTCACCAGCGAATACTACACCTCGACCACCTTGACCTTTAACTGGCGCACGCGCATCGCCAAGTTCAAATTCGCCACCTGCACAGCGCCGGCGCAAGGCACGCTGGCCGGCACAATCACCGCCTGCGACACCGGCCAACCTTTGCAGTTTGCGATGGTCGAGGCCACCGGCGGGCCATCAAACGGCTTCTCGACAACGACGCTTGCCAACGGCACCTATTCGTTGAAGCTGGCCCCCGGCACTTACACGGTGAACATTACGGCGGTCGGCCATGATTGTATGGCGGCAGGGCCGTTTACCGTCACCATCACCGATGGCGCAACCACGACGCAGAATGCCTGCTTGACCGGCAAAGCCAAGTTCGTCTTCCAATCGGCGGCGATCTCCGGCGGCGACGGCGACGGCATCATCGAGCGCAACGAATGCAACAACCTGAATGTGACCATCAAGAATGATGGTTGTCTGACCGGCTCGAACGTCACCGCAACGCTGTCGACTTCAACGCCTGGAGTGACGATCACCCAGCCGAATTCGCCTTATCCGAACACGGTCGAGAATGCCAACGCGACCAACACCGTGCCGTTCTCGTTCAGCACCTCGAATTCCTTCGTCTGCGGCACACCCATCGTGTTTACGCTGACGGTCACCTTCACCGGCGGCACGAGCACCTTCTCGTTCTCGCTGCCGACCTGTGGGTGTCCGACGCAGATGGTCTCTGGCGCGCTGGCTGCCGGCGACACGACGCAGACCGGACGCATGGGACGTGATGCAGTCGCCAACTCCTGCGCCTTCCCCAAGGCATGTCCCGGCGCAATTGCCGGCGATACGGCGCAGCATGCGTATGATCTCTACACCTTCACCAACGGCCCGACCGCAACCTGCGTGACCATCACGACGACAACGAACTGTACGGTGGCTCCAAACCAGATTATCACCGCGGCTTACCTGGGGAGCTTCAGTCCGACCAACCTCTGTACGAATTACATCGGCGATCCGGGCGGCAGTCCGACGCCGACCAATTCGTTCAAGGTCAACGTGCCGGCCAATGGCGTCCTGTTGATCAACGTGCATGAGATCACGGCGGGCGGCGGTTGCAGCGGCTACACGGTCAGCGTAGCCGGCTTGGTGTGCGACACGGCGGGCTCTGGGCCGTGCGGCGCTTGCACGATCACCTGCCCGGCCAACATCACGCAGTCGAATGACCCGAACCAGTGCGGCGCGGTCGTCACTTACGGTGCGCCGACCACCACCGGCACTTGCGGCACGGTGACTTGCTCGCCTGCCAGTGGCTCGTTCTTCCCTGTCGGCACGACCACCGTCACTTGCACGGCAACGGCGGGGCCGAGCTGCACGTTTACAGTCACCGTCAACGACACGCAGCCGCCGACGGTCGGCCCGTGTCCGGCAAACATCACTGTCAAAGGCAACCTCAACGATCCATGCACGGTGGTTACTTATTCGACCCCACCTGCATCGGACAACTGTCCGGGAGTGACCGTCGCTTGCACGCCAGCATCCGGTTCCTGCTTCCCTGTAGGAACGACGACCGTGACCTGCAAGGCGACAGACGCTTCGGGCAATATGGCGACCTGTAGCTTCACGGTCACCGTGTTCAATGTCTGCATACAGGATGATGCCAATCCGGGCAACGTCTTCCTGGGCAATTCGCTGACCGGTGATTATCGCTTCTGCTGCGGCGGCACGGTCTTCACAGGCAAGGCGAAGGTGTCGCGTGTGGGCAACCTCGTGACCTTTGAGCATAATGCCACTGATCGGAAGGTACTGGCTAAAGACGATGAAGGAAGCTTCAGAGGATCAGCCAGTCTCCAGTTCCCGCAAGGCGTAACCCGGTGTACGCTCTCTGATCGCGACACCCGAAATAACAGTTGCATGTGTCAGTGATCAAGTGAGCTTTGACTCGCTGACTGAACAGCTAAGGCTGGCTGCTGAAAAGCGGCCAGCCTTTTTTAATTCGCTCCAAGCAGAATCCCTGAGCTAGATTGCTAAAGCGGCGGGCGTGGTGACCGGCAAACCGATGCGCCATGTCTGTGCTGCACATTTTTTTATAATTCCGCGCCGGGGTTCTGCAATAGTTCTTGCGCGTTAGATGGGCGCGTGATAGATTTCATTCTCTGAAGAATTTACGAAGAACGGGAGCAGACTGAACCGGCGCGAGGCGAGTAGTCAATACCAGGAAGACCGGCATACGTAATCGGTGAACGATGCCGGACGGTCTCACGAAACCTGTCAAGCGTTCATCCACCGCTTCGGCTTAAAGCCAGCATCGTCGTTCTCCCTTGTACAATCTCTTGCTCTGCTGGGTAGTCACTTGAATGATCGGGCGGAATCCATCGCACGCCGCCTCACCGTGAGGCCGCACCTGGCCTGAGCGCCTCGCCGATGGCTCCGCCTGTTGTGTTTGCAGATGCAAGAACGGGGTATCAAACAATCGCTCTTTGAAGCAGCCGTGGCGCTGCACGCGTCGCTCGAACCGGGCGAGGTGATCCAACGTGCGCTCGATGCGCTCAATCAATTGATTCGCGCCGAAGCCTGGGCCATCTTCTTGAAAGACGCGCACGCCGATCACCTGGAACTGGTGCGCGCCATCAACGCCGCCGCCGTTCCCGCCGGGTCGTTTATCGATCTCAGCGACAATCGTTCGCCGATTGCTGAGGCGGCCCTCGAATTCCGCATGGTTGCGGCGCGCGTCGCCTCGGTCACCGCCGGCGCAGCGTCGGCTCAGGCGATGCTGGCCGTGCCGCTGGTTGCCGTCAAGCGGCTCGTCGGCGTGGCGCTGGCCGCGCGGCGCGATACGTTCAGTCACGCTGAAGCGCGCGATCTGGAGTTGTTCAGCCGCGCCCTCGGACTGGCGCTCGCCAACGCCATCGATTATCGCAATGCGACGCGGCAGACGCTGATTGACGATTTGACGCGACTGTACAACGTTCGCTACCTGTACGAGTCGCTCGACACCGAAATCCGTCGCGCACGGCGCTACGGCTCGGCGGTCTCCATCGTCTTCATAGACCTTGACGGCTTCAAGTCGGTCAATGATGTTTACGGCCACCGCGCCGGCAGCGTCACGCTCACCGAAGTCGCTCAACTGATTCTTGCGTCGGTGCGCGATTCGGATTTCGTGGCGCGCTACGGCGGCGATGAGTTCGTGCTGATGCTGCCTGAGAGTTCGTCGCCATCGGCCATGCAGATGGCCGAGCGCGTGCGCGCCAACATCGCCGCGCATTGTTTCACGGGCGGCGTCGGCGCACAGATTCACTTAACTGCAAGCTTCGGCGTTGCCAGCTACCCGGAGCATGCCATGCTTGCTGAAAAGCTGATCGAACTGGCGGATGCGGCAATGTATGAAGCCAAGCAGCACACTAAAGACTCTGTGCAGGTGGCCGCGTCATCATCATGATCTGGATCATGTAGTTTGGGCTGCGCCTTTTCCGCTTGCAACCCTAGGCACGGCCCGTGTATTGACCGGAGAACACAAAGTAGAACACGATGAGGAATCTCTTCAATCCATTCTCAAGCGATCTCGCCATTGACCTGGGAACCGCCAACACGCTGGTCTACGCCAAAGGGCGCGGCATCGTTGTCAGCGAACCTTCCATCGTCGCCATCAACAAGATCACCAACAAGGTCGAAGCCGTCGGCAAAGAAGCTAAAGAGATGTTAGGCCGCACGCCCGGCAACATCATCGCCATTCGTCCGATGAAAGACGGCGTCATTGCCGACTTCGAAGTGACCGAGAAGATGTTGCAGCACTTCATCCGCAAGGCGCACAACGGACGCTCGTGGGTCTCGCCGCGCGTCGTCATCGGCGTGCCCGGCGAAATCACACAGGTCGAGCGCCGCGCTGTCGAAGACGCCGCTTATCGCGCTAAAGCCTCGAAGGTTTATCTAGTCGCCGAAGCCATGGCCGCCGCCATCGGCGCGGGCCTGCCCATCACCGAGCCTTACGGCAACATGATCGTCGACATCGGCGGCGGCACCACGGACATCGCCGTCATCTCGCTGTCGGGCATCGTTTACTCGCGCGCCGTGCGCGTCGCCGGCAATGAACTCGATGAAGCCATCATCCAGTACATCAAACGCAAGTACAACCTGCTAATCGGCGAACGCACCGCCGAATCGATCAAGATCGAACTCGGCTCGGCATGGCCTATGGAAGAGCCTATGCAGATGGAGATCAAGGGGCGCAACCTGATCGAAGGCGTGCCGCGCACGATCACCATCACCGATGAAGAAGTGCGCGAGGCGCTGGCCGATCCGATCTCGACGATTGTCAATGCCGTGCGCGTGGCGCTCGAACGCACGCCGCCAGAGTTGAGTGCAGACATCGCCGAGCGCGGCATCGTGCTGACCGGCGGCGGCGCACTGCTCAAAGGCATCGACAAGCGCTTGATGCACGAGACCGGCGTGCCTGTGTCGCTGGCGGAAAATCCGCTCTCATCGGTGGCGCTCGGAACCGGCAAGATGCTCGCCGATTTCGACCTGCTCAACCGCGTGAGCTGGGAAAATACGATGATCCATCACAGCCTGTAAGTCAGGGGCTGGGGACTAGGGGCTAGGGACTAGAGAAGAAACTTTCTCTGGTCTCTAGCCCCTAGCCCCTGACCCCTGACCCCTGTTTTATGACAGCGAGTCCTTCTTCACAACGCAGAACAACATGGTGGCTGGCGGCGTTGTTGCTCGGCCAAGTGGTATTGATGTCGGCTCTGGCCAAGCACCCGGATAGCGAACAGTCTATGCTGGGGACGTGGATCATGACGCCGCTGTCGTTTGTTGAGCGTTTCGTCAATGGCGCGGTCTCTGCCGTCACCGGGACGCTTGGCAGTTATGTTGATCTGCGCCATGCACGCGCCGAAAATACCGAGTTGCGCGAACAGAACGATCAAATGCTCGGCGAGTTGAACGAGTTGCGCGAGCACGCCGTCGAGCTTGAGCGGCTGCGCAGGGAACTGGCCCTGCCGCCGCGCGCCCAATACCGCACCCTCGCCGCCAACGTGATCGCGCGCGACGCCTCGACCTGGTTTCGCCGCTTGACGATTGATCGCGGCACGCTCGATGGCCTGAAACTCAACATGCCTGTGATGACTGCCAGCGGCATCGTCGGTCGCATCATCTCGGTCGGCCCAAACTTCGCGATGGCGCAGGTCGTCACAGACAAGCAGGCGGGCGTCGGCGCGATGCTGCAAAACTCGCGGGCCATGGGCGAAGTGCGCGGCCTCGATAACGCGCATTGCGAGTTGAAGAACGTATCGACCGCCGTCAGCGTGCAGGAAGGCGAATCGGTGGTGACCACAGGGCTTGACCGCATCTATCCGAAAGGCTTGCTGATCGGCACCGTCGAACGCATCGATCAAGATCCGAATGCGCCGTTCAATAAAATAGTGATCAAGCTTACAGCCCCCGTTGATCGCCTCGAACATGTTCTCGTCTTGCTGGTCGAGGTGAAGGATTTGAAGATTGACGAAGACACCACAGATAAACACAGATAATAAGGAACAGATAAACACCGATTCGCAATCCAGAGGCGGCAAAGCAGCCGAAAGGCTTGAGGCGCGAATCATCTGTGTTCATCTCTTCGAGTTCCATCGGTGTTCATCTGTGGTTTGAGGTAGCCGGAAGAGTGCAGACATTCAAGATTGTCCTGACCATCTTCGTCGTGCTCTTGCTACAGATGTTGCTTCCCAATTATCTGCCTTTTTTCAAGTACGTTGACCTCCCCCTGGTCGTGACCGTCTATTTCGGTTTGCAGCGCGCCCCGATGCTGGCGATGCTGACCGGCATGGCGCTCGGACTTGGAGGCGATAAAGTGGCCGGCGGCATTCTCGGCGTTGGCGGCTTTGCCAAGACGCTGATAGGCTATCTGGTAGCGATGGCGAGCGTGCGCTTTGCGCTCGAAAACCCGCTGGCGCGACTGGCCATTGTGGCGCTCAGTT
>JBBWZK010000335.1:0-16318 GCA_039648975.1 Blastocatellia bacterium | reverse complement strand
TGGAACACGAGAGACGAGCGTCTGTGGAGTGCGGCGACTTGTCGCAGCTTTGTGCAAAGGCGAGGACGCAAAGCGGTGACTTGTCACCGCACTCCAAATGGCTCCGCCTGCCTCACACTCAATCGCGACCTGCTTCAGTATTCAGAACAAGCTTCATTCATTTCATCATCGCCACCGCACTAATCATAACGCTGCTGCCGCCGTCGCTGCTCGCACAAAGCAAAGCGGCAGCCCATCAAACATCGCCGCTGGCGCAGGTCACACCTGAAACAGTCGGCATGTCGAGCGAGCGGCTCGCCAGAATTGGCGAAGCCGTGCGCGCCTCTATCGAACGCCAGGAGACGCCGGGCGCGGTTGTGCTGGTTGGACGCCGTGGGCGCATCGTTTATCGCCAGGCGTTCGGCGCGCGCGCCATCCAACCGCAGCGCGAAGCGATGACCGTTGATACGATATTCGATCTCGCGTCGCTCACCAAAGTCGTGGCGACGACGACGGCGATTCTGATGCTGGTCGAGCGCGGCAAGCTGAGCCTCGCCGACCCTGTGGCGCTCTATATCCCTGAGTTCGGCGCGAACGGCAAAGAGCGCGTCACCATCGAGCAACTGATGACGCACCGCGCCGGCCTGCCGCCAGACAACGAGATTGCCGATTATGTCGGCGTCTCAGTCAAACCGCTCGAAGAGATTTACAAGCTGCAACCGATCTACGAGCCGGGCACGCGCTTCGTCTATTCGGATGTTGGCTTCATCGTCGCCGCAGAGATCGTCCGCCGCGTGTCAGGTAAGCGCATTGACGAGTTTGCGCGCGACAACATCTTCGCGCCGCTCGGCATGACGCAGACGGCATATCTTCCTATTGAGCCCGCGACGCGGCGACGCGGCGACGCGGCGACGCGGGGAAGAGAGGAAGCAAACCCCCAGGAAAATGAAGGCGCGGACAACCTCGCCGCGTCGCCGCGTCGCCCCCTCCCCGCGTCGCAAATAGCGCCGACCGAGATGCGCGAAGGCCGCTGGATGCGCGGCGAAGTACACGATCCGCGTTCGTATGAGATGGGCGGCGTTGCCGGTCACGCCGGCTTGTTTTCAACCGCCGACGATCTCGCCATCTTCTGCCAGATGATCTTGAACAAAGGCGAGTACCAGGGCGCGCGCATCCTTGCGCCCTACACGATTGAGCGAATGATCAGCGCGCACGGGCTGCCGACCTCGCAGATGCGCGGCATCGGCTGGGATGTCAACACGTCTTTTTCATCCAATCGCGGCGACCTGTTTCCCGTTGGCACGTTCGGCCACACGGGCTTCACCGGCACGAGTCTCTGGCTCGACCCGGCGAGCGAGACATTTGTGGTCTTGCTTACGAATCGCGTCCATCCCACAGGCCGCGGCGACGTGACGCGGCTGCGTTCGCTTGTCGCCTCTATCGTTGCCGGCAGCATCACCGCGCCGCCTTATGGGCCGGTCTTCGCGGCGCTCGGCGCAACCGTGTCAATCATCGAAACGCCGCGCGCCGCTGTGAACCGTAGCGGGCCGCCCGCAGGGCCGCTGCATGCGGTACTCACCGGCATTGATATTTTAAGCCGCGACCGTTTCAAACCGCTCGAAGGCCGCCGTGTAGGATTGATTACCAATCACACGGGGCGCGACCGCGACGGGCGTTCGACGATAGATCAGTTGGCAGCGGCAACCAACTGTAAGCTCGTGGCGCTCTTTTCGCCGGAGCACGGCTTGCGCGGCATCGAAGATGCGCCGGTCGCAAGCCTTCGCGACGAGAAGACCGGGCTGCCGGTTTATAGTCTTTATGACAATGCGACCCGGCGTCCGACCGACGAGATGTTGAAAGACGTTGACACGCTGGTCTTCGACATACAGGACATCGGCGCGCGCTTCTACACTTACACGACGACGATGCTCTATGCGATGGAAGAAGCGGCGCGGCGCAAGCTCAAATTCGTCGTGCTGGATCGCCCGAATCCCATCAACGGCTATGACATCGAAGGGCCAGTCGCGGACGGCGACCTGCTGTCGTTCACCGCCGCCTATCAGCTTCCCGTGCGTCACGGCCTGACGATTGGCGAACTGGCGATGCTGTTTAATGGCGAGCGCAAAATCGGCGCTGATCTCACGGTCATCAAGATGGAAGGCTGGCGGCGGGCGGATTACTTTGACGGCACGTCGCTCACCTGGGTGAACCCGTCGCCGAATATGCGCAGCCTGACCGAGGCCCTGTTGTATCCCGGCATCGGCTTGCTTGAGACGACCAATCTCTCTGTCGGGCGCGGCACCGACACGCCTTTTGAAGTGGTCGGCGCGCCGTGGATCGAGCCGCAAGCCTTGAGCGATGCGCTCAACCGCGCAGGGCTTGCCGGGGCGCGTTTCGTGCCTGTCCGCTTCACGCCTCGATCATCGAAGTTCGCCGGTGAAGCCTGCGGCGGCGTCAACCTTATCATCACCGACCGTGCAGCCTTTCGTCCGGTGGCCGCCGGGATAGAGATCGCTTATCAGATCAATCATCTCTACGCAGGCACATGGAAGACGGACGATTACCTGCGCCTGCTCGCCAATCGCGCGGCGCTTCAGGCGCTCAAAGCCGGCAAGCCTGCGTCTGAGATCATTGCGACCTGGCAGGCAGGGCTGGCGGAGTTCGCGCGCCTCCGTCAGAAGTATCTGCTTTATTGAAAAAGGAAGCGCCGGACGTTGAAGGCGCGTCCGGGTTGTAGCGCAATCTAACGGGTTGCGTATAGACTCGCGCAATCTAAACAGATTGCGCTACATCGAAAAGTCCGGCGCAAGCTAATCGCTTGCGCTACATCGAAAAGTCCGGCGCAAGCTAATCGCTTGCGCTACAGTGGACGGACAGCTAACTTAAAGCAACAAGCGCAGCCCGTGAGAGCTGCGTGACATGACAGCGCAATGTCCCGGACGTCGGGCGAATGCGGGTGCGATTGGCGGCGGCCAATGCGGCATTCTGCGGGTTTGCCTGCGGCAGGGGCTAACATTCCGATCACTTGAATTCTGGAGGGAACTCTGAACATGAAAAGTACAAAGCAGCTTTTCGCTCTGGGGCTCGTGCTGCTTCTGTTGATTGGCTCATCAAGCGCGATGGCGCAAGAGACGACGGC
The DNA here is from genome assembly GCA_039648975.1 of Blastocatellia bacterium. Taxonomy (GTDB): domain Bacteria; phylum Acidobacteriota; class Blastocatellia; order UBA7656; family UBA7656; genus DATENM01. The sequence continues at coordinate 13,200 of JBBWZK010000335.1, read as the reverse complement.
GACGATCAACGGTCAGGTGATTGACCCGTCGGGCGCGGTGGTTGCCAGCGCCGACATCACGCTCACCAATCTGAAGACTCGCGAAGCACGCACGACGAAGACAGGAGACGACGGTTATTATTCGCTGACCTTCATCCCGCCCGGCATCTATGACTTTTCGGTCAAGGCGCAGGGCTTCAGAGAGTTTCTCAACCGCAGCGTTGAGCTTCTGGTCAACGACCGCAAGTCGATCAACGTGCAACTCGAAGCCGGCGCGATCAGCGAGATGGTTTCGGTGACTGCCGAAGCGCCCATCGTGCAAAGCACGCCGACGGTCGGCGATGTGGTGGAGAATCGCAAGATCGTTGAGATACCGCTCAACAATCGCAACTTTCTGCAACTGGTGACGCTGGTTCCTGGCGTGACCGCAGACGATACGACGGAATCGAATATCGGCTTGACGAGCACCACCAATATCTCGATTGCCGGCAATCGCCGCAGTTCGACGAACTATCTGGTCGACGGTGTGGCGAATGTTGACGTGGGCTCGAACATCACGCTTCTGTCGACTCCGACGTTCGACACGATACAGGAGTTCCGCGTCATTACGAGTGTGCCGACCGCCGAGTTCGGGCGCGCTTCGGGCGGCGTCGTCAATCTCATCACGCGCGGCGGCGGGCGCGATTTTCACGGCAGCGCTTACGAGTTTCTCCGCAACGACAAGCTGAACGCCAACAGCTTTCTGAACAACGCGCAGGGACGTTTCTGCGACGATGGCTCGCCGGCACCGCTCGGCAAGCAGTGTGGCGCGTTGCGCGCGCCGCGTCCGACCTTGCGCTATAATAATTTCGGTTACACATTCAGCGGCCCTGTGTGGATACCGGGAATCTATTCGCGCGGCCACGACAAGACCTTCTTCTTCTTCTCAGAAGAGTGGCGGCGCATCATCCGCCAGCCGGCTGAAGCTTTTCTCACCGTCCCTTCCTTGCGTGAGCGCGCCGGCGACTTCTCGCAGAGCACCACACAGATCATCGACCCGCTGACCGGCCAGCAGTTCGCTGGCAACCGCATTCCGGCTGGTCGCATTGACCCGGCCTCGCTGGCTATCCTCAACGCCTTCCCGACACCGACGATTTCGGCGGCGACTCCCGGCATTGATCCGAACCGCATACAGGTTACCGCGCCGGGCATACAGAACACGCGCCAGGAAACCCTGCGCATCGATCACGCGCTGACCGACAGCCACAGGCTGATGGGACGCTACACGCATGATCTCAGCCAGACGCGCGAGCAGGGCGGCTTGTTCAATCCGCTCGGTGCCGGCGCGCAAATACCCAACATCGCCACGACGGATACGAACGTGCCCGGCCAGGTCTTCTCGGTCAACCTGACCAGCACGTTCGGCGCACACCTGGTCAATGAACTGTCGTTCAATTATTCGAGCAACCGCATCTCCGACGCGCTCATCGGCCAGTGGACGAACGCCAATTTCAACATCGGCAACGCGGAACTATTCCCTGAGAACAATTCCGACCTGCCGCCGTTCATCACCATCAGCGGTCTGCCGACGCTCGGCGCGAACCAACTCTTCAACATCCAGTACACCAACTTCAACCCCAAAGATAACTTCACCTGGGTGCATGGCGCGCACACCTTCAAGTTTGGCGGCGACCTCAGTTGGGAAGCCAAGAATGAGAACGCCGCGAACGTCACGCAGGGTAACTTCGGGTTCAACGGCACACAGACACGCAAGAGCGGCGTGGCGAGCGGCATAGGCCTGGCGGACTTCCTGCTCGGACGCGCCAGCACCTACAGCGAGTCCCAACTCGACGTGACCAATCACCTCAGATTCGGGCGCAGCGAAGTTTATGCGCAGGATACCTGGAAGGCGAGGCCGAATCTGCAATTCGATTACGGCATGCGCTATCAGTATTTCCGCATGCCTGTGGATAAGAATGACGTGCTGGACGTTTTCCTGCCGCAACTGTATGACCCGGCCAAAGCCTTGCAATGCGCCAACGCCACCTGCACCGCATTCGTGCGCGGCGTCGGCGATCCGACGAACGGCATAGGCGTGGCGGCGGTCAATTCGCCTTTCGACCGGCGCATACAGCAACCGGACAAGAACAACTTCGCGCCGCGCTTCGGCTTCGCATGGAGTCCGGGCGGCAAAGAGGGTTTCATTGGCTCATTGACCGGCGGGCCGGAGAAGACCGTCATACGCGGCGGTTATGGCATCTACTACGATCAGGTATTGATCGGCATCATCGAGCAGAACACCTTCGTCAACCCGCCTTTCGTCAACACGGTGTCGCTGACGGGCGCGGTGGCCACGCCAATCCTCTTCACCAACCCGGCGGCGGGCACACCGCCGGGGACGCTGGCGGCGCGCTCATTGATTACGACGACCGATCCGTTCATCACGCCGATCACACAGCAGTGGAACCTGACGATTCAGAGGCAATTTGGCAATGCCACGGCTTTCGAGGTCGGCTATCTCGGCTCGGCAGGCAATCATCAAACGCGCCCTGTCGACATCAACGCGCCGACGCCGCAAGAGATTCTCGCCGCCTCGAAAGGCGTCGCCGGCTGCGACCCGGCGCTCAACGCCTCGAACAATCCGAACAACTGCATCAACCTGGCGCGGCCCTTCCGTGGCTATACGACGATCACGGATCGGCAGACGACGGCGACCTTCCGCTATCACGCGCTGATCAGTTCGCTGCGTGTGCAACGTGTGCATGGCCTGACGGCGCAGTTGTCTTATACGTGGTCGAAGAACCTCACAGACTCGACCAACGACCGTGATGCCATAGACCTGCCGCAGGTGCGCAACAACTTTGCGCTGGAGCGGGCGGTGTCGCGTTTTGATCGCACGCATGTCTTCAAGGCGAGCTACGTCTACGAAGTGTCGTATCCGAAACAAGGCTTCATGTCCGCGCCGGTTTTGCGCCAGGTGCTCGGCGGATGGGAAGTAGCCGGAATTACAACGGCGATGACCGGCCTGCCGTTGAACCGTGTCGTGCAGGCGACGGGGCCGGGGCCGCGCGGCACGCGCCCGGATCAGGTGAGCGACCCGTTCGCTAACGTGCCTACGGGCGTCAGCCGCATTCCATACTACATCAACCCGCTGGCCTTCATCCCGACCGCCATCGGCGAGATCGGTTCGTCAGGGCGCGCGCCGTTCCGCTTCCAGCCAGTCTATGAGACGGACTTGAACCTGGCGAAGAATTGGCGCTTCACCGAGCGTTATAGCGTGCAGTTCCGCGCAGAGTTCTTCAACATCTTTAACCGGACGACGGTGAGCGACATCAACCAGACGGTGCCGAACCTGCTGCCGAACAACGTGGCGTTCACCAATCTGACGGAGTTCCTGAAGACCGGCTCGACGTTCGGACAGGTCTTCGCCACTAGAACCCCGCGTTTTGTTCAGCTTGGCTTGAAGTTCAACTTCTAACGCCGAGCGCATGACATTGACGCAGGCGATAGCCACGAAGGCACAAAGGCACGAAGGCAACACGAAAAATGCTTCGTGATTCTTTGTGCCTTCGTGCCTTTGTGGCGCATATCTTTATCGCTATACGGCGCGCTGCGATTATCGCTGCTCTGGTTTCCACTTCGTCTGATAGCCGTGCTCGCGCAAACGCTTGCCGGATAGCTCGTAGGCCGAGGCCGGCATATCGTGCACGCCGGTCGCGTCAATCCAGCGATTATAAAAGTTGAACAGGCAGCAGACTGCGATGGCGTCATAGATGGCTTCATCCGTCCAGCCGGCTTGCTTGACCTGGTCAACGTCTGCCTGACGAATCTGATTCGATGTGCGATTGACTTTATCGATGAAGGCGAACAAGGCCTTCTCTTTGTCGGATAAACGCGACGTGCCATAATCATCGAGGACTTGTTCGACGAGTTCCGTGTCTTCCAGTAGCGCCGCAGCACCTGCGGCGTGCGAGCCGATTCAGAAAGGGCAATCATTGCGCCGCGACGTGAAGGCGGCCATCAGTTCGCGCATGACGCCCTGCGTGAAATCCGCCAGATGCTGTGTTACTTCGGGCTTGAAGGCGAAAAGATACCAGATCTGCGGCACCGGCATGCCCTGGGCTTTCATGCGCTCGACCATCTCGGCAAAGCCGCCTGCGGGCGGCTTGCCCTCGACGTCTTTCAAATACATCGGCTCCATTGCCTTATTGCTCCTCATCGGGTGATTGCGATGGCTGGAAGATAGAGGATGAACGTCAGTGAGTCAATCGACGAGCATTCTAGCCGGGACTATTTCAATGAGATGGGGCTTGCCTGTATAGCGACGATTTGCCACTGCCCATCAAGCTCGGCATAGACGTGAATCGTTCGATAATGGCTCTGGATGTGCTGGCCCTTATAGCGCCAGTCCGCCGTATCAAAGGCTATCAATACGCCGGTTGATCCATAAATCGAGACTTCTACATGCTCGCGTTTGAGGGAAGCAACCTGCAACTCTCCTGCCTCAATATCAGCGATGAACTGCGCTTTGTCGTCGCCGTCCAGGGCATAGCTGAAGATGCAGCCTTCATCCATCAGGTGGTTGAGGGTCGTCGTATCGCCGCGCACCAGCGCCGCCACCCACTCGTCGTTGATGCGCCGCAGTTCCTGTTCGCCCTCTATCGTCGTAGGTGAATTCTCGCCTTTGGCCAGGCCTGCCATCGTCTCGACTCCTATTCCAGTTGCTCGTGTAAAGAGATTTATTCCAAAGCCCGGCATAAGTCAAGCAAGCCCCTTGATGAGCGATAACGGCCAGGCCCATGCGACCTGACGACACGCATTTTTATACGACGGTCCAGGTGAAGAGCAATGGAAAATGGCAGATCGTTATGACAATAAGCACAACGGAAATCGAGCTGTTTGATTAGCCAGCTTGATTGTCGTATCCTGTTGTTCTGGCAAGCCTCAAGATAGATTGGCCGTTCTCAACCGAACCCGTCATGTGCAAAAAATGATAGATTCGCGTCGAAAAGATGCAAAGAACCGAAAAGATGTGAATCCGGAGATCTTTGCGCGGTTTTGGGAACTTCTCGCGCCTGATACTGAAGAAGCGGGTCGCCGTTATACGTGTCTCCATAATAAACTGACCAGCTTTTTCAGTATGAAGGGCATTGGCGACCCGGAGAGCGCCGCCGATGAGACCATTGACCGGGCGGTATTGAAGATCGGCGCTGGTGCGGTCGTGCCCGATGTGAACAAATACTGTCTCGGTATTGCCCGCAACCTTGTCAAAGAAAGATATCGCTTCATGCAACGCGAAAATTCGGTGCTGCAAAAATTTATCCGAGAATTAAGCAATTCTTCCATCGAGCAGGTGGAAAGAATCTACAGCATATTAAAACCATGTTTCGAGCAGCTAGCCGTTGAGGAGCAGCAATTGCTCCAGGTCTACTGTCAGGAAATCCAGGGCCGCGCGCGGGCTCAACATCGCCGCGAGTTAGCCGAAACGATGAAGGTCACGGTGCTGGCCCTGCGAATTCGAGTGACGCGCCTGCGCAGCAGTTTAACGGAGTGTGTCGAGAAACAGTCAAATAAGGTTTGAAAGCGTCTCTTTGACATGTAACAAACCTGACATTTGGTCATATTTGAATGAGAGGGTTGGTGAGATCAGTTTAAGATAGTTCTTATATGACCAGGCTGGCGCTAAAAGATGACTGACGAACATATCATTGCTTATCTGCTGGAAGAACTGCCTGAAGATGATCTGGAGCGGTTCGAGGAGGAGTGCTTTGCACAGGATGAATGGCCGACGCAGATCAATCTGGTTGAAGAGGATTTGATCGACGCTTACCTGCGTGATGAACTCACACCGGAAAGACGGCAACGCTTTGAACAGAATTACCTGATCACAACATCAAGACAAGCGCGCGTCGTTATAGCCGCCGCACTTTTGCGCCATATCGATGAATACGGTGCTGCATCGAACGTCGCTGTCGCCGCCCCACCGAGGGAGTTGACATGGACTGAGCGCTTCCGCGCATTTTGGAGCGACCCGTCTTGGCTGCGCCGCGCCGCCACTGCGATGGCGGTCGTCGCTCTTACAGCCGGTGTGTTGTGGTTCTTCTTTCTACGCACGCCCGTGCCCCGCACCTTTGCCACGCTTACTTTGACAATCAGCAACAGTAATCGCGCAGAAGGGGCCCAGGCCGGCAAGGTAAAACTCACAGCGGATGCCGAGGCCCTGAAAATCTCTTTAATGCTGCCGCCGCCGCCGCCTCGTGCGGCACGCTATCGGGTCGAATTAGAGAATGATAATGGAGAGACTAAGTCTGTTGCGTTAGCCGGGCAAGATGCGCAGTCCGTCCTGGTCGTCATTCCGGCTGCGCAACTTGCGCGAGGGCAATATGCCTTGAAGCTCTTCGCCATCCAAACCGATGGCACTGAGCAACGTATCAACGGCAGTTATTTCTTCATCGTCGAATAGCTATCTGCTCACTTGTGGTGTTCGTGTTCTAAGACGGCGATACCCTAAAGCGAGGCCGGCCAACAGCAGCACCCCTCCGATAATCATGATCTTCAGGTACGAACGGGTAGCGCCTATCGCATATGTCGGTTTAATGACTTGGCGATACTCACCCTGCAAGGTAAACCCGGCCCAATAGTAAGGCGACCGCCACTCAGGTCTTTGTCGTATGCTATTCTGCGCCGTGCGCAAAGCAGCCGCCGGAGTCATCCCCTTTTGCAGCATGTTGATATAAGACTGGCGCATTAACTCGGCGGTCGCCTCGTCATCCACCTTCCATAAACTGGCCATAACGCTGGATGCGCCGGCGTACATAAACCCTCGCGTGAGACCCAGCAGACCTTCGCCGCGCACGTCTTTGCCAAGGGCTGTCTGGCAGGCGCTCAAGACCACTAGATCAACCGGCGCGCGCAGCCCGTAGATGTCTTGCAGCCCGACAAAGCCGTTCTGCACTTGCTGGTTACGGTCAACCGTGGAAAGCACCAGGCCGGAGTTTTCGGGGCGCTTTGGGTCAAGCAGGCCGTGCGTGGCGAAATGAAGAATCGCGTATTGCGTCAAATCCATGCTGAGTAGCTGCTGGCGTGTGGCGGCAAATCCCGAAGCGATGAAGGTCTCTCCGCCGGAAGCCGCATCATGCAGATTGGCTAACTCGCGTTTGGCATAAAAGAGGGGCTTGATAACGTAAGGATCGAAAGTGTCTCCATTAAGCTCAACATCGCGCAAAGCATTTTGCAAAGGTGCAATTTCCAATGCCTGCATGGCGGCTGATTGCTCGCTGCTCGTTGTCGCCTGGCGTTGCGTATCGTTCAATGCAAACTCCGGGTTGCCAAAAGCAGCTAACAGCTTCGTTGGTTGTCGCCGGGTTGCTTCTTTCCGCAACTCTCCCAATATGGAGGCCGAAGGGGCGTTGATGATTTCGTAATTGACGACGAGCGGTTCGCCATCGGGCGAAGGCGTTGGCAAGGCTTGAAAGGGAATGTAATGGAGTGCGCCATCGGCTACGATAATGATTCGGCGCTGATGCAGTTCTGCGGCGACGGGCGACAAAACCATCCGGCTCAATTCCTGAAGGGCCGGAGTTAATTCTTTTTCCGTGTCAGGGCCGGGCGGAAAGGCCAGCAGTTTATATACTTTTTGCGCCGCCTGGTTGACGAGCGCCCGCGCGGGCAAATTATAGCTCTTGATACTTTCGCGTGTGACGGCCCAGACATAGCTCTTGTCTGAGCCAAGGCTATATTCTAAAAGCAGGGTCTCGTCATCGGCGATAACCTGCTCCTGGATTTGGCGCAAATCCCAGGCGGTAGGGCTGGTAATCTGCTCGTAAGCCGGATAGCGCGCCCGTATGGTTTCGCTGACCTGTTTATATTCTCCTTCTAATCGCGCCAGTTCGACATCCAGCGTGTCAAGCTCTTCTTTCTTGTATGCCTTGCTCAACAGCGTCACCTTGTAGTCTTCTTTCGCACGGAGCAATTGCCGGAGCGTCTTTTCTTGCGCTGCCAGTTGCGGATCAAGTCCAGGTGTAAGGGTTGTTTCAGTTGCCCGCAACAATTCTGCCAATGAACGTCCTCGCGCCAATTCGCTAGTCTCAAAAGCGCGAACGGCGAAACCCTGCGTAGGTTCAGCTTGATGCTTGAGCATCAAACATTCGATGTAATTCTCGTAACGATCATAGATCAACGCGGTAAAAGCGGCTGTCAGATCGCGGCTCGTGGAAACTTGACGAATGTTTTCGGTAGCCTCAATAGACTGCCGTAAATAATCTTGCGCCGCATCGTAATTTCCGCTGCTTAACTCCAGCCTCCCCATCGCGTAATAGATGGCCGCCTGATTGATCCGGTCGGAAAGATGGCGAAAGGTCGCTAGCGCCTGTCGGTAGTTCTGCCGCGCGCGTTCAAGCTCTCCTTGTTGCTGATAGATCTGCCCCATCAGCCCGCGCACCCGCGCGGCTTCCCTGGGATTGATGACGCGCGTAAACGTGTCTAGCGCAGATTGCAGGTATGGCAGAGCAGTCGGGAATTCGCCCATCGAGATATATACCCTGCCCAGATATTCGTTGCAAAGAGCGGAGTCAGGATTATCCGGGCCAAGGCTGACGAGCGCCTGTTGCAGATGAGTTAATGCTTCGGGGTAGTTTCCCAGCAGGTAGTAAGTGGTTCCGATGGCCCAGACGGTTACCGCATCATCGCTGGTGTCCGGCGTTTGGCGAAAGTAATCTAAGGCTTGCTGGTACTTGTCGAGCGCGTTTTCCGGCAACCCGCTCTGGTTGAAAATGTCTGCGAGTCCGCTGGCAATCTGTCCCATCTTGAAGGGCTCATTGGTTCCCTCAATCAAACTTTGCGCCTGGGTGAGGAGCGAAATGGAATTCGACCATTCGCCTTTGCGGTCCTCAATGAAGCCCAACATAATCAGAATTTGGGCTTGCTCCCGAATATTATTCAGATCACGCCATATTTGCAGCGCCCTTTCATAATTTTGTGTCGCTTCAGGCAGATCGTTCTGGGCCAGGTAACAAACGCCGACCTGGGCACAGGCGCGCGCGATGCCCTGATCGTCGGCCAATGATTGCCAAAGCCCGAGCGCCTGTTGCGCGGTTTCGCGGGCAAGCGCATGATTCTCGTAATTTTGGCGCTCACTAAGCGCGAGCAATGCCTCAGCTTGACCGGCTGTGTCTTCCGATCTGCTGCGGGCCTCTGGCATCTCCCGCGATTGCAAGCTGGGAGCCAGGCAAAGCAAGAACGCCAATAAAATCGAGGTAATGCGCAGCAATTTCATGTAGATGATGGGGTGAGAGCATTGAAAGGCTCTCGCCAAACCTAACTTAAATCACTGAGTCGTGCGTCACCCTTGAGCTAAAGCCCTTCGCAAAGTCTCGCTCTGTAGGCCGAGCCATGATCTCTTTAACCGCAGCCGCCGTCCCCTTTGTTTCAGAGCAGAGAGAATTATAGTTTTCGTTGCCCATATACTCTCGGATTGCTGACAGGAACCGTCTGCTTCACATCTTTACTTCTATCGAGACGCTCCCGAGTGTCGCGCTGGTAATTCTTTATAGAACCGCAAGCGCATCCGTCACCCATTGAACTTTGCGGATTGGGTTTGGTCGGAGGATCGCCGCTAAGCGCGCCGCTCATGCTGAGAGGCCCCTCAGCATTGAACATTAGACTGGCAATATCCTCAAGTAAATTGCGCTTGGCCAAGGCGATAGCTCCCGCCTTCGAGACCTTGGGCTTATGGGTGGCGAGCCTAGCCTCGGCTTCAGAGGCGAGCATAACCTCGTCTTCATGAGAGAGGCGCATAGTCCCATTGACAGGAGCAACAGACTCCGAATCTCCCCAGTACTTGTCGATAAAACCGAACCAATTAGTCTCTTTGAATTTGTAAGCCTGATACTCTTTCACTATTGGTCTGTCTGCGGTCGGACGAGTCCAGGGAAAGAAAATTGAGAATCCATGCGAGTGCTGAGAGTCTGGACCGGCAAATTCCGCATGAATAACCGGATTATTCGGTTGATCCGAACTCGGTTGCAGGACGCCCGTTACTTTGCGGCACGCGTCCTGAATTCTTTTGTAAGGACTCGGGTCTATGACCGCTTTGCTGAACTCGTCGCAGTACTCGGAAAGACAGAAGCAGAAGTCATAAAGATCTGTGTAGTTCTCATTAAAATAACTTTGCGATTTCCAGTGTGCGAGCAGAATACAGTTTGTCACCAGCTTATCTGCCAGACCTTTAATAAGCGCTTCAGACAGATCCTTGAGAGGCTCTTTGATCGTCGTCAGCTTACTCAATTCGCACAAGGAGAGATCGAAAGAATAGCCCGCCAGCATGAAATCTGTGCTGTTGCGCAACACATAATCGAAAATCTTCGTGACCATTACCTCAACCTGCTTCTCCGTTGTAGCCCTCCGCTTTTTGACATCATTGAATACGCGGATCAATATCTGTGTGTAAGGCCAACTGCTCACAAAAGCAGGCCCCTGCGATGCCAGCATATACTTTGCTGTGTCTTTCAGTTCATAAGCCACTTCCAGGCTGCTCATCGAGCAGCTATGAAACCCGACTAACTCGAATTCGGCCCCCGCGACATGCTTCTGGATATCCTTTTTGAACCCTGTAAGCACTCCGCCCAATTCTCTTAAAGTAACCGATTGCCTGGCGGCGTGTTCGTCAAACAGAAACACATCATCGCCTACGACTAAACCGTGCCCAAGGATGAAGAGCATGTAATGTTCAGCCGGATAGGTGCTGGCGCAAAAGGTTAGGAATTCTTCCAATGACGCTTTCGGCCCTTTATCGGCATGGGCTTCATCCGCATGTTTGCCTGTGCGGGAAGGCGTAGTAGGTTTAGCTTGCGCGACACGTTTAGCCGAAGGTGGTGGTGTAAGTGATGCTATTGGCAGATTGGCGGTGCCCGGCTTGAGAATAAATTGCTGTATCAGATCTCTAATTGTGGTCCCATCCCTGCCCTTTTGATCCTCTCCCCATAACTTGTCCAGCATCAAGTTCCTGACGAAAGGGTCGTTTGGATTAAAGCCGATTCGTGGCTTGCTGTTTTCCCGTTTATCAATAGCATTGACATCAAAAATATGCGCCGGTGTCCCAGGAGACTGGGGATCAAAATAGGCGACGACGTTGACCTTCTGATGATATCCGGCGTTTTTGAGCGCCTTCAGTTGAGAAACGACCTCGGGGGCGAGCGGGTTGTCACTCGCAAAATAAAACATCAGCGTCCATTCTTTCACATCTTTCTTTTCGGCCATGTCCAATCCATCTCCTTCTCTGTTAATCTAAGGTCGGACCTGAAAACTTGCTTCAGCAAAATACCCCAAGAGGCTCCGGTTCAAACCTCCAAGAAAGTTCAGTGCTCACTGTTAATGACCAGACACATCGAATTGTTTCGGATAGATAATGAGCGGTTCGCTTGCTACTGGCAATATAGATCAAACTCAGCCGTCATCACGGGCTGTAAAATTTAATGGGTTGAGGCAGTCTACTACTCCGCTTTCGCTTCTTTGACGAAGCCTCAAATCTGCTTTCTAAAGCTATAGATCCTGATCCAATGTGGCCATGAAAATCAGGGCCGCCCATCGGACAGCCCTGATTTGTTGAGTTGATTGATGAGCCGGGTAGGAATCGAACCTACAACCCACAGATTAAGAGTGGGTTAATCTGGGCGTGAGTTTCTTATCATCGCGTCCCATCTACTTACATCTATTACGAGCCGCAGCCACGCGCAGTGTAAGCATTAACACCGAATTGCATTCGTTGACATCTGCTCCGGTCACAAATTGGTCACAGGGATTTCATATGGAAAGGCGTCGAGGGGAATAGCCTTTTGTTCACAAGAACGGAATGAATTACAGTTAGGGATGGGAAAGCATTTAGAGGGCTCGCATCACAGCCCTCATGCACAATTTGATTATCGCCTACGTAAACCTTTCCTTTGATCTTGTTCGTCGCCGTATCGATCAGCGTGACCGAATTGGAACCTACCGAAACGACGGCGAGTGTCTTAGCATCGGGCGAGTATCCCAGCCCATGTACCAGCAATTCACCTCGGTAGAGCGGGCTGAGAGCGCCGGGCACCGGATCGCCAAGCCGGATCACGCCGAGCAATCTGTTGCTGAAAGGGTTGATGACAGAAACCGTATTCGAGGTTTGGTCCGCCGCGTACACGCGGTCGTGGCTGGGGACCGCAATATCGGGTCGCCCCCACAGAGCTTGCTGTGTATAGGCATAGACAGGAAGCATAAGGAGCATCAACACGAACGTTTTTTTCATGCCATCCCTCCTGATTAGCGAGTGTCTGTCGCGTGTCCCAGCTTGGCCGAAAGCGCAGTGCGTCGCTTCAGCCAAAGTTGCATCAGTTCAATCTCCGACCGCTGATCAGTGATGATCTCCTGCGCCAGCCGGCGCATCTGCGGATCAGTGCCATACATGAGTTGTGTTTTGGCCATATCAATGGCGGCCTGGTAGTGCGGCAGCATCAGCCTGACGAAATCAACGTCCCTGTTCTTGGAAGGCTCAACGGCCATCATGGCCATATGCATTTTCTCCATACTTTCCTGGAGTGCGGGCCACTCCGGGCTGACCTCCTGGTTGCTGCTACTCCGGCGATAGCCATGCGGCGGCGCCGGCATTGCTGCCATTGGCATCAGCAGCACCAAAGCAAAAAGCCATTCGCTTTCATCGTCTACACCCCGAGCTGCTGCGGTATCAATGACCTCAAGCGGCAGCCGCTTGCAATAATCCTTCGATCTTCGCGTCCAAAGTCTCAGCCACTTGCTGAGCCTCCGCGCTTCCATAAGGTGCAAGCAGACTGGCCATCCGGTCGTAGGACAAATGGACGCCGTCGGCCCGCTCATCAATCAAAATGTTCACGGGCGCGTAAGAGGCAACATCGTGCACATGAACCACCATCTGTTTCATGATGAGCGGATTTCCAACCACCAGGCGCAAAATGCGTGGACTGCCAGGCCCATGTTCTTTGCGGATGATTTCGCCGAGATTAAAGCGGGTGAATTCCATCAAGCCCGATGAGCCAATTGCCTCTTGCACGATCTCTTCTATTTCGCCATAGCTCCCAGCCGCTGTAACTTCTCTTGCAAACCTGCTCATATCGGGGTGGCCAATTTCCGCCTCCAGCATTTGCAGAATGCTCTCGAACGGCTTGGGAGAAACAAGGGTGAAGCGCTGCACCGTAACTTGTATTGTCGTCATTGGATTATTCCTTTCACTCCCGTGCC
>JBBWZK010000330.1:0-14965 GCA_039648975.1 Blastocatellia bacterium | reverse complement strand
ATTCTGGCGTGGGCCGCGAACCGCACCGGCTACTTTGACGCCGTAGGGATACTCGCGGGGTTGTTCGCGCCGGCAGCAGCGGTGATGCTCGAAGCGGTTTATGTAACTTATAAAACAATTGCGCGACGCGACGGAGAATGATAACCCATGTTGACTGCGCTACTGGCACTCTTACAGGAAGGACACCCGGCGGGCGAGGCCGCGACCTCTGCGGCACAGGCAGGCGAGCACGCGACGGAAGCCGCAGGGCATGCGGGCGGCCACGCTGAACCGTGGATCGTCGAGCAGGTCAATCATCTGCTCGGCCCGGCGGTGCTCAAGATCGAACAGGCGATTCTGCCGCCGATCTACGGCCTGTTCGGCAAGACGTGGCACGCGCCTGCGCCGGGCGAAATGATTATTCCTGAACACATCGTCTGGGCGGTGCTGGCGTTCATCATCGCCATCGTGCTGGTGCTGTTCCTGCGTCGCAAGCTGTCGGTAGATCGCCCCTCGCGCGGCCAGCAGTTGCTCGAAGTCACCGTCGAGCAGTTGCGCGCTCTGCTCAATCAAGTCATCGGCCCTTATGGCCAGCGCTATCTGCCGGTGATCGGCGGCTTCGCGGTGTTCATCCTGATCGGCAACCTGATGGGACAGATACCGGGAATCGGCGCGCCCACCGAAAACATCAACGTCACCGGCGCGCTCGGCATCACGTCGTTCATCTACTACATCGGCATGGGCTTCCGGCAACAGGGCTTCAGGTATCTGAAGCACTTCACCGGCGGCCTGACCGGCGCGACGCTCTGGGCGATGGGCTGGATGATCTTCATCGTCGAGATCGTTTCAAACAGCGTAAGGCCGGTTACCTTGTCGCTACGCTTGTTTGTCAATATGTTTGCCGACCAGAAAATCGGCCAGGCATTCCTCGGACTGGTCGCGCCGCTGGTGCCGATTTTCACTATCGTGCTCGGCGTCTTCGTCGCTTTCGTGCAGACCTTCATCTTCATCATGCTGTCAATGGTCTATCTGTCAGAGACCGTGCCGCACGAAGAACACGACCACGAAGATCAGAACCACGGGCGCGAGGGCGAAGGCCTGGCCGAAGCGCACTAATAAAAAATGATGAATGATGAATGATGAGTGATGAACTAAAGAGGAAAAGGCAGGCGGATGATCTGTTGATAATTTCCTGCCGTTTACTCCCCTTATTCATCATTCATCATTCCGCATTCATCATTACGTAGTTGGGAAGTCGTCGGGGCAGTTGATAAATTGGAGTCGCACGTTGCTGCTGGAGCCTTGCCGAATTGGGGAATGGCAAGCGTATACCGGGCGCGTGGAAATTATCAGCGGACTGCGCCGCTACGGTCTTCTCCGGTTGATCACCTGAATGGCAGCCCCTGGCAAGTGGCCGCAAACGTCCGTTTCATACGCCGTTCATATTTCGTGTGACGTTTGCCACATTTGCTGAAGGAGAGCCGTTCATAGCACTGCGGCTCGCTTGAGCCGTTGGAGGATGACGATGATTCGATTCAGACTGTTTGTGATCTCGGCGCTGATGCTGCTGCTGGTCGTCGGCACGGCCATGGCGCAAGGCGGTGGCGCAGCACCGGCAGGTGGCGGCACGAACCTCAAGCTGCTCGCGCCGTTCGCGGTCGGCATTGCCGCGTTCGGTGGCGCGCTCGGCGATGGCCGGGCGATTGCGGGAGCCTGCGAAGGCACGGCGCGCAATCCCGGCGCTGGTGGGCGCATCTTCACCATGCTGCTGTTGGGCCTGGCGCTCATCGAAACGCTGGTGCTCTTCACCTTCCTGACCCTGTTCCTCGTGTAATCGAACGCGAGCAATACGGACGAGGGGAGTCGGCGCGGCTCCCCTTTTTCTTTCTCTGCAAGAAGCGATAAACTGCTGGTTAGAAATGATGAATGATGAATGATGAATTGCGGCAGGGGATTATCTATTTAATCTGGCTTCCGTTTTCTTTTTAGTTCATCATTCATCATTCATCATTTTCTATTTGCTGAGGTGACGCTATGCAATCATTCAAAGACAGCATCATCAAACTCATCACCGAAACGTCAACCAATCTGCCGCCCGACGTGCGCCGCGCGATGGCGCGGGCGCTAGAAACTGAAAACCCCGCGACCAGCGCCGGCACGGCGCTTTCCGTCATCGCCACGAACATCGATATGGCTTGCGCGGGCGAAGGGCCGATTTGTCAGGACACCGGCATGCCGACCTTTGAAATCAAAACGCCGGTTGGCGCGAATCAACTGGCGATGAAGCATGAGATTCGCGAAGCCATTGCCGAAGCGACGCGGCGCGGCAAGCTGCGGCCTAATTCGGTGGATTCAATCACCGGCGCGAACTCCGGCGATAACCTCGGCCCCGGCACGCCCGTCATGCACTTCGATCAATGGGAAAGCAATGATGAGGTCGAAATCAAGCTATTGCTCAAAGGCGGCGGCTGCGAAAACAAAAACATTCAGTACGCCTTGCCGGCGGAGTTGCCGCATCTAGGACGCGCCGGGCGTGATCTCGACGGCGTGCGCAAATGTATTCTGCATGCCGTCTGGCAGGCGCAGGGACAAGGGTGCAGTGCCGGCGCTATCGGTGTCGCAATCGGCGGCGACCGCACGACGGGTTATCAATCTGCGAAAGAGCAACTCTTCCGCACGCTCGATGACGTGAATGCGGATGCGCGACTGGCGGCCCTCGAAGATTATGTAATGAATGCCGCAAACACCCTGAACATCGGCACGATGGGTTTCGGCGGCGGCGTGACGTTGATCGGCTGCAAGATCGGCGCGCTCAATCGCCTGCCTGCCAGCTTCTTCGTCTCGGTCGCTTATGATTGCTGGGCGTTCCGCCGTCACGGCGTCGTGATCGATGCGCGGACGGGCGCGATCAAGCGATGGCTCTACAAAGACGAGCAGCCCGCAAAGGCCATGGCGGCGGGCGAAGGATTCCGGCTCACAGGCAATGAAAGACGGCTGCGCGCGCCGCTCGCTGAAGACGACGTGCGCGCCTTAAAAGTCGGCGACGTGGTGCTGATTACGGGCGAGATGTACACAGGGCGCGACGCCGTGCATTCGCACTTGATGAAGCACGCGCCGCCGGTCGATCTCACGGGGTCTGTGCTTTATCATTGCGGCCCCGTGGTGATGAAAAATAATGGACATTACAAAATCACCGCTGCCGGCCCGACCACCAGCATCCGCGAAGAACCGTATCAGGGCGACATCATCCGGCGTTACGGCGTGCGCGCCGTCATCGGCAAAGGCGGCATGGGTAAGCGAACGCTTGCGGCGATGCAGGAAACGGGCGCGGTTTATCTGAATGCCATCGGCGGCGCAGCACAGGTTTATGCCCGTTGCATCGAGGACGTGCTCGACGTGAACCTCCTGGAATTCGGCATTCCTGAAGCCATGTGGCATCTGCGCGTCAAAGACTTTCCGGCCATCGTAACGATGGACGCGTACGGCAATTCGCTGCACGCCGATGTCGAGCAGGCGTCGGCGACGATGTTGCAGAAACTGGCCGAGCCGGTTTTTTAGGCAGGTCATGAACAATCGCAGTACAGCGAACGACAACAATCCGGCGCGGTTGGTTGAAGGCGAAGATTATTACTGTGAAGGCGGGTTGATCGTCTTCACCGCGCTCTATCATTTGAAGCGCGGGTATTGCTGCAACTCCGGCTGCCGGCACTGCCCTTATAAGGAATCCGCTGACGCTCGCCGCATTTGAGACGCGCTCAGTAGCCATTGCTACATTTTTCAATCAGCGCCTTGCGCGCCGAGCAACAGGCGGCTGATGGTGGCGGCAATCTCGGCGATATTGAACGGCTTCGAGATGAGCGCGTCGAAAAGCGTCGCATCGCCGCCCGGCACCGCCGTATCCGCATAGCCGCCGTAACCAGTAACGATCACGACTTTCGCTTCCGGCCAGCGCCGCCGCACCTCAGTCGCCACACGCCAGCCGTCCGCGCCCGGCATCGCCAGATCGGTGATCACCATGTCAAAGCGCATGCTCTCGATGGCGCGCAAGCCCGCCAGGCCGTCTTTGGCAATCAGCACGCGATGGCCGCCGGCCCGCAGTATGTCGCCCAGCAGCGCACGAATTGGCGCTTCATCGTCAACGATCAGAATGGTCGCCTCGCACGGCAGATGTTCGAGCGGCAACTCGGCGGGCGCGTCTTCTTCGGCACACGACCGTCTCAGCTTGATCGTAAAGGTCGAGCCGCGACCGGCTTCGCTGGTCACCAGAATGTCGCCGCCGTGCCGCTCAATGATCCCATAGCTCACCGACAGACCCATGCCATAGCCCTTTGCGCCTTTCGTCGAATAAAACGGCTCGAAGATGCGCCGGCGCACCTCTTCCGTCATACCGCAGCCGCTGTCTGTAAAGTTGATTACAGTCCAGTTATTCTCCGCCGCCGTCGTGATCATCAGCCGCCCGCCCATCGGCATGGCGTCGAGCGCGTTGATGATGATGTTGACGAAGACTTCGCGCATGGCCGATTGATCGCACTTGACGAGCATCTCTTCGAGCGGGCGAAAGACCATATCGTATTTGCGGCCTGCGGCGTGCGCGTCGTCGCGCCAGCGCGAGCGCGTCAGGTCGAGCGCGTCGCGGACAATCTGATTGACATCGCACGGCATGGCTGTATCGTCCTGGCGTTGGCGCGCAAAGTTCTGTATGCGCTGCACCATCTTTGCCGCATCGAGCGCCGCCGTCTCAATCGTCTTCAGATGGCGACTGATCTTTGAATCGCTCACTTTGGTCATCACCATCTGCGTATAACCGAGCACTGCGGTCAGCGAGTTGTTGAAATTGTGCGCCACGCCTGACGCAAGCTGGCCGAGCGCCCGCAGCTTGTCGTCGCGCATCAACTGTTCGACTTCGCGGCGCTCGTCGGTGATGTCGCGCATGATGCCGAGCACGGCGACCACGTGGTTCTCCGCATAGACCGGCGATTTCGTTACCAGCACGACACGCAGATGGCCATCGGGCGTCAGGCAACGCGCTTCGTACTGCGACGCCTCGCCGCGTGTGGCTCTCTCGAATCCCGCGCGCACGCGCTCGACGTCGTCTTCGTGCAGGCATTGCAGAAACGATTCGCCAACCAGCGCCTCGCGTGTAAATCCAAACAGGTCGGCGGCGCGCTTGTTGGCCCACAAAAAGCGGCCTTCGAGATCGGTCGCATAGACGGCGTCGTAAGCCGAATCGACGAGGTTTTGCAGCAGCGCGCTCGCCCGTTTCGCTTCCGCCTCGGCCAACCGATTCTCCGTCAGGTCGCGCAGCACCTGTACCGAGCCGAGGCGCTGGCCTTCGTCGTTGATGATGGGATCAACGCGAATTTCGAGGTCTCTGCCGATGGTGTTCTGGTCTGCCGTCTTTAAGATGACGACGTGCTGGCCAGCGCGTCGCACCACGCAGACTTCGCACGAGTGCCAGTCTCCATCGACGTGCGCGATGTCTGTGATGATGCGGCCAATTGCGTCTTCAGGCTCAACCTTGCGCAGTTGGCAATAGGCGCGATTGGCGCGCACGATGCGGTCTTCGATATCTGTAATCACTACCCCATCGGTCATCGCCTCGAAGGTGGCTTCAAGCTCACGCTTGGCCAGCGAAGCTTCGCACAACAGTTCCTGCTGGCGATTCCAACTGGATTCCAGTCCTTCGGCCATGGTGGCGAAGCTGCGAAAGAGATGCTCGTATTCAGTGGTGATAAACTGCCGCGCTGGCAGGCGCGTGGAGAAGTTGCCGGTCTGCAAATGCAGCGCGCTGCGCTGAAGCTGCACCATCGAGCGCGTCAGCAGCCGCGCCACCCAGGCGCTGAAGACGAAGCCCAGCAACAGCGCCAGCAATAGCATCAGCAGGTAATTGAAGTAGAGGCCGTCTAGCCTGGCTTTCAGCGGCGCGAGCGATTGCCGTTCCCAGATTTTCCAGCCGGTTATCGGAAGGGTGGTGTACTGCACGCTGGCGGCTTGATCGAACGATAAACGTGTCGCCGGAGTGGGATTCGTTGTGGCATCTGAAATATCGAACGCGCCGCTTGCCGCGCCACTAGTGCGTTGAAACTCCTGGCGCTCGGCGAGGCTTTCGACCTGCCCATCATCTCCAGATGAGTGCGACGAATCGCTGATCAAGCGACCCGCCGCGTCAGTAATCACGACGTTGTTGCCTTCAACCTTGTAGCGCGTGACGATGGCCTGAAAGCGGTCAAGCGTCATACAGCCGATGACAAAGCCGGCTAGCCTATCGTTTGTATCGCGCAGCGGCTGGGCGATGGCGAGCGCCGGCCCCTGGCCAAGATCGCGCTCCTGATAAACCTCGGAATAGACTGTAACCCTGGCCACAAACAGATCGGGGGTGAAGCGATGCTCAATGACGTTTTGACCGATCAGGCTGCGCGACCCGGCATCGGTAAGCGGCACGGCGGCTATGGCGCGCCCGCTCGCATCCGTGACGAACAGCGATTGAAATTCAGAGAACTCTTCGTGTATGCCGGCCAACAACCCCGACATCGCCATCGCATCCCCTGTGCGATGGCGCGGCGAAGCAAAGAGCGCGGCGACAAATTTGAGATCGTGCTCCTGATGTTCAAGCAACATGCGGCATTCGGATTCGATTGATTCGACGTCGCGCATGGCCGATGCGGTCATCTCGCTGGTCAGGCGCTCGCGTACATGCTGAATGCTGCTGGTTGAAATATAGAGCAGCGGCAGCGAGATGGTCGCCGCCATGACCATCGTCACCAGCGTGTTGAGCGACAATCGAGCCGGCCTTTGCGGTTGCGAACGCCGGCGGACAACCTCGTAAACCAGCAGGCCCAGCTCCAACAACATGCCGATCAGCAGGCCGTTGATCACCGAACGCGCCTGCACGATCATCGCCAGGCGCAATGGCAAATGAGTGATGAACAGTTGACTCGCAAGGTTGAGCCAGCCGCCGATGAGCAGCCAGTAGGTGAGCGTCGCGGTCAACGGGCCGCGCCGGCGCTTGCGGCTCTGCCGCCCGACCCAGATGCCTTCAAGCGCATAGAGAACGGCGCTGACCGGCAATGGTTGATGCCACAATGTCCAGGTGCGCAGTCCAGCCATCAAGCCCGCCACGCCGCCCGCCGCCGGGCCATAACGCATGGCGACAACCAGCGTGACGAGGCTGCCGAAAATCAAATGGATGCCCGGAAAAATTTCGACCGGCAGGCAGTTGACCGCATAACCGCCCAGCCCGAACGTCAGCGTCATGGCGATTTTGTAGTAAAGGCTACCAGCTACCGTATTCGTTGTTTGCTTCACCCAATGACCCGAACTTGATGAAAGAGGGATGTGATGTTTTATCTTTAAGGGCTGCGCCTACAGTGTAGGCGAGCCAAAAATCGAAGTCAACAATTGATTGGTTGCCGATTGCAAACCCGCCTGGGGCATTGTTCTACATTGCTTGTCCCGGTCGGCGACAGGGACAGCAACAGCGGCTAAATCAGACCGCAAGAGAATGAGAGGGCGGCAGCTTTTGGAGTGCGGCGACTTGTCGCCGCTTTTAGCCTTTGCGAGGACGCAAAGCGGTGACCAGTCACCGCACTCCATATAAGTGAGTCTGCCATTCCCTTGCGGTTTAATTTAGAGTCTTTCGTAAGGCGGGCCGATGATCAGCAGCAGCGTGCCGCCGATGCTGTAAGGCTTGTCGTGCAGACTGTCGGCAGCGGCCAGATGGTAATCGCCCGGCCCAAGCACACCGCCGGCGACATGAAAATCGCCTTCGAGGATGATGCATTCTTCAATGCCCGGATGGCGATGCAGCGTTCCGGTTGCGCCCGGCAGCATTTTGACGAGCGAGGTGAAGGTGCCGGTTTCAGGATTCTCAAACAGCCGCTTCACCAGCACGCCGGGCGAGGATTCAAACCACTGGCCTTCGTCCTTGCGTACCGTCGTCAATTGTCCGGGCGCATTATGCGCCACCGGCGAGGGCCGCTTCTCTTCTGTAATGAATCCCACAACTCGCTCAAAAACGCGTGCCGGCGGTTCGATCTCCGCCACCTCGAAGGCGAGGCTATGAGTCAATCGTTCGGAAGCGCGCAATTCGGCTTCGCAGTCGTGGCAACCGTCATGGAGATGATCTTCAAAGGCGCGCGCTTCGTTCTGCGTGAGCGTGCCGAGCGCGTAGAGCAGAGCGCGGTCTTTCATCTGGTCTGCGGCGGCGCAGTCATTCATAGACTCTTCTCCATCACCGGCTTGAGGGTGTCGCGCAGTTTCATCATGGCCAGCCGCGTGCGCGTCTTGACCGTGCCGAGCGGCAGACTCAGATGCGCGGCGATTTCGGTTTGTGTCATGCCGGAGTAATAAGCCAGTTCGATGATCTCGCGCTGTTCCGCCGACAGATGATCGAGCGCGGCGCGCACGATCTCGCGCATCTCTGCAAGGGCGGCATTGGTTTCGGGGCTGGCGGCGCTGGTCTCGCGGCTGGCGGTCGTGTCCGATAGCTCGTCTTCCTGTTGCAGGGGTTTGTCTGAGCGCAGGCGGTCAATGGCGCGGCTGCGGGCGATGGTCGTGATCCATCCCAACGGGCCGCCGCGCGCCGGGTCGTAACGCCCGGCCTGCCGCCAGACCTGCGTGTACACATCGAACAGCACTTCTTCGGCAACGCTGCGGTCACCGAGAATGCGCAGGACGAGACCGAAAACCAGCTTGCTCGTGCCATCATAGAGCGCCGCGAGCGCCTGCTGATCGCCGGCAGCGGTTTGCCGGATGAGCGCGGCAAAGTCCGGCCCCGACGCATGGGCTTCTGCAACATTGTAAGGCGATCCAGTCAAAAACGTCTCCACGTCCGAGAATGGCGCAAGGGATATGATTGCGAGTCGTGGGCCATCATACAATCAAATGCGCGCGATTCCAAGACGAAAAACGGCCATTCATTGGATGTAGGCGTTGCAGTCGTAGCACCAAGTGAACGAGCGTTCGCGATTGGGAAGCTCGCGGATGAGCGGGTGATGCTCGGCGAGTGCGTGGGCGCGAGCGTGGCCGCGCGACGATTCGCAGCAACCCACATGACCGCACGTCAGGCAGACGCGCGTTGGCGCGCTCGCGCCGCATTCTTCACATGCCGTGCCGGCGACGTTCAACGCCGCGTCGCCGGTCGCCGCCAAGTGCGGGCATTCTGTAGCCTTGATTACAGCCATTGCATGTCCTTTCATTGGCGCTTGAGATCGTCGCCGCGCCTTAGTTGCCGCGCCTCAGCTTCATCGCGGTGAGCGTGTTCTTCATCAGCATGGCAATCGTCAGCGGGCCGACGCCGCCCGGCACAGGCGTCAGACATCCGGCAACTTCGAAGACCTCGCGCGGATTGACATCGCCGATCAGCGTCGAGCCGTTCTTTTCAAACGCCGCGCGCCGTTTCGCATCATCGCCATAAAAGCGTTCGAGGTCTGCGCGCGTCGTCACACGGTTCATGCCGACGTCGACGACGACCGCGCCCGGTTTAACGTAGCTGGCATCAACCATTCCCGTGCGGCCTATGGCAGCAATCAATATATCGGCCTCGCGCGCCACTGCCGGTAAATCCTCTGTGCGCGAATGGCAGATTGTCACCGTCGCATGGCGGTGCAACAGCAGCAGCGCCATCGGCAGACCGACAATCCGGCTGCGACCCAAAACGACGGCGCGCTTGCCTTTCAACTCAATCCGGTAATGGTCAAGCATCTCGATGATGCCGGCGGGCGTGCAGGGCCGAAGTCCCGGCTCGTTCAGCATCAATCGTCCGAGGTTCACCGGGTGAAAGCCGTCAACGTCTTTGGCCGGATCAACCGCATCGAGCACGGCGGTCGAATCCACCTGACCGGGCAGCGGCAATTGAATCAGTATGCCGTCAATCTCGTCGCGGCGGTTCAAATCGTTGACCAGCGCCAGCAACTCGGCGGTCGTCGTCGTGTCGGGCAAGTCGATCTTCTCTGAATAGAGTCCGAGTTGTTCGCAGGTTTTCACTTTGCTGGACACATAGATCTGCGATGCCGTGTCATTGCCGACCAGCACCGCAGCAAGGCCGGGCCGCAGACCGCCCGCCGCCAGTTCGGCAACCTCTGCGGCAACGGCTTCCTTGATGGATTTGGCTACGCTTGCGCCATCGAGAATCTTCGCTGTC
Organism: Blastocatellia bacterium; assembly: GCA_039648975.1. Taxonomy (GTDB): domain Bacteria; phylum Acidobacteriota; class Blastocatellia; order UBA7656; family UBA7656; genus DATENM01. The sequence goes on along the minus strand of JBBWZK010000330.1, from coordinate 4,845 downwards.
ATTCTTCGAGTATACAGAGGCTAGGGGTTAGGGACTAGGGAGTAGAGGCTAGGGGCTAGGGGCTAGTGAAGAGCGCATCGTATTTCGCTAGTCTCTATTCTACTCCCCAGCCCTAGTCCCTAGTCCCTAACCCCTAGCCCCTAGTCCCTAGCCTCTAGCCCCTGGATCGTGTAACATCGGGAAGGTGTCTCGTTCGCTTGGTTTCGATCAATCCGTGGTTACAACTATCCATCGGGTGAGGTTATGAACAGGAAAGCCGTTTATGTAATGTTCCTCGCAATTCTTTTAGCCCTGGCGTCCGGCGGCCTCGCGCCGCTTTCCGTCAGCGCGCAGTTTCCGATGTTTTTCGGCGCGACGCGTTTTCCGGCGATTGAGGTTGACGACAGCGACCGCCTTTACCTGGCCATGTCTGTGGCTACTGCGCCGGCCAGCGAGCATCGCCCGCACAGCCAGATCTTCTTCACCACATCGAAAGACGGCGGCCATACCTGGGACAATCTGCCGCAGACGCGCAACCTGACCAACTCGAAAGGCGAAGCCTTCGGGCCGTCGCTGGTCGTCTCCAAGCAGGGGCCGCTGCGCCTCTATATCGCCTATCACGACAATTCGACCGGCACGTATGAAGCTTATCTGCTGCGCACTAAGAAGAAGACCAAGTTTCGCAAGCCGCAGAATCTGACGCCCGGCGATGGCGCGGCCTTCTCGCCGCGCCTGGGGATGGATTCAAACGGCAATGTGAATCTCGTCTACGGCGACACGACAGGCGGCGTGCGCCACGTCCGCTTTCTGCGCACGACCGATCAGGGCGAGACGTTTTCCGAACCCGTCACCATCTCCGGCGCATCCGATGGCGCGTTCGAGCCGGAGATTGCTATGACGCAGGGCGATGCCATCAACGTCGTCTGGGAAGATACGGTATCGGGCACGAGCGCGATTCGGTTCGCGCGCTCGACCGACAACGGCGCGACGTTTTCCGAGCCTCGGCAAGTGTCGCGCGGCGACGGCAGCGCCATCGAAGCGCACATCGCGGCGGACGGCACGGGCCGCTTGAGCGTCGTCTGGGTTCAGCAAGTCGGCGATGACAAGCACACGTTTTATTCGCGTTCGACCGATGACGGCCAGACGTTTTCCGAGCCGCTACAACTCACCAGCGCGCCCGGCACGTCGGTCAGCAAGCCGCTGGCGCTGGCTTATCAAGATGTAGTCTATGTCGCTTATCAAAACGAAGCGCCGCGCCGCATGCAGATTTACCTCAGGAAGTCGGAAGACGGCGGGGTGACGTTTGCGGACGCGGTGCAGGTATCGAACGCCGACAATAACTGCGGGCGCGCGCACAGCGCATCGATGACGGTCGATAGCCAGGGCACGCTGCACATGGTGTGGATTGACGCCTCGCATGTGGCGGGCTGCACAGACGAAGGATTGTTGTTCTACAGCCGTTCGCCCAACGGTCGCAAGTTCTCCGCCGAGCAACTGATCCTCGCAGGGATATGATCAGGAGGCAGGAGGCAGGAAGAGAAACCGAAGAAGGCAGTCAGCAGGTGATTTCTCATTCACCACTGACTGCCTTCGTTTTTAGCCTGCTGCTGTAAGCTATCTTTTACAACTGCCTCCTGCCTCCTACTTCTTCGGACTCCACCCCTGAGGATAATGCAGATGCACATCGGCTTCGGTAGTTACTTCGATGCGGCGGAAGCTGTTGCCGGGCGTGTCGCTGCGATAGGTGATGACCCATTGCAGGCCGAGCAGTTCGTTGAACTCTTTGATGTAGGGAGCAAAAGAGACGAAGTCGAAGCCCGAATAAAAGGTTTCGCCGCCGGTCTCTTCGGCCAGGCGATTAAGCGCGCCTTGTCCATAATTGGCTTCCAGGCGGCTGAAGCTCGACAGGCCAACGGAGGGCGCGTAGAACGAGAAGACACTGACGCCGCGCCGCTGCGCTTCACGGATGGCGCGCTCCAGATCAACCGAGTGCAGGGCGCTGGCGGCTTCAAGGCCGCGCGACGTATCGAGGCCGTCCGAGACCATCAGCACGAGCCGCCGCCCAGCCGGCTGCGCATCGAATTTGCGCAAGCCTTCGAGCAATTCGACGTAAGGATTGTACGGCGCGGCATCGGCGGTCGAACGCAGAATGTGCAACGAGCCGGCGGCGCGGTCGCGGTCGGTGGTAAAGTCCTGCGCGACGCGCAGCGAGCCGGCGGTGATATAGCCGGTCAGAACGCGCGAGCCTTCGGGCAGTTGGCGAATGAATTGTCGAAGGCCGTCGAGTTCGTTGTTGACGCGCCCGACGAGATCATCCTGAATCAGCACGGCGATGATGGGCGGCGCTTCGCTCGCCGGTTTCACCGAAAGAATTTTCTGCGGCACTTTCTCTTCGCGCACAGAGAAATCCTCGGCGCGCAGTTTTTGCGCCTCCTTGCGCATGCGGTCGTTGTGCGGATGCGCGCTGACGACGATGGTGTGTTCGTTACCGTCAGCCGCTCTGACCGCGAAGACCAACGTAAAAATGAAAACGACAGCCGCCAGTGCGACGGTGAGTTTGTTCTTGATGCACATGCCTTGTACCTCTCTTTTGCGGCTTGTCTGCCGCCCGCTTGTTTACTGACTTTTCTCCTTATTAATTTTAACAGAATCGCGCAGCGGTGGCGGCGAATCCTCGCAGGAGAAATGCTGCCAGCGTAGATATAGCATCACTTATGATTTTGATATGGCAGGCGATTTGGCGCTGATTCGGCGAATAGCGGGGAAGAAAAACGCGCCCGGCAGGGCTCGAACCTGCGACCTCCAGATCCGAAGTCTGGCGCTCTATCCAATTGAGCTACGGGCGCATCGGACTTGATAACAGATTAACGGCAAGGCTTCGGCGGTGTCAAACCATGCGGCGGCGCGGCATTGCTCGCGCGTTGAATGACGAGCTTCCAGCGAGACGGAGATGCGTTGGCTCGACACCGCGAATTAAAACGGCGCGATGGAACTGGCCTGATTGTGCGGGCGGTAGAGTTCGTTAAAATCGCGGACGCTGCGTTCGAAGATGACCTGAAGCGACGCCGCATCTTCCGGGTGAATCGTCAGATTAACCCCATTGGCAAATGCCAGGTAGGTGTCGAGCGTGCGCAGTTGCGGCGACACCAGCACGATGTAGGTGCGGCGGCGCACTTGCGGCGTCAGCGTGTTGACATACTGCATCAGCGCGCCGCCGCCCTGATGATCAGAGTCGAACAGCGGACTGAGCACGATGACTTCGGCGCGCGATTCGTGAAAGATTTCTATCGCTTCGGGCGCGTAGTCCGCCGAGAAGATTTCATAGCGCGTTGGGTCGAGCGAGGCCCGCAGCTTCTCTCTGAGCACCGCATCGTCGAGACAAAACAGGACACGGCGGCGCTGCCATTTTGCGTCGGCCTGGGGTTGCTGCGCTTGCTTGATGCCAGTCGTCAACAACTCGATCAACTGGCGCAGCGGGTCGGTTTCGGTTGCAATCGGCATAGGATCGAGCAGGCCGGTCGTGCCCGGCAATCGCGGCTCTTCTTTCGGCGGCGGCACCACGGTTACCGACTGGCGGCAGCGCGGGCACAACACATTGAACGGCTCGGTCGGCAGCCGCTCATCATCGAACGTCAAACTCATCGCGCATTGCGAACAGTTGGCTATCATGTCGCTCCTCTTGCAGAAGGTGACAAGTGACGAGTGACAAGAGCGCATGGCGTTCAGTGCGGCGTTTGCTCACTCATCGCGTTCTATTCATCACTTCTTTCTTGTTACTTGTCACTCGTCACTTAAATTTACCTTTCCATCAGGTCGGCTATGCGGTGGCGCGCGAACGACTCCGCCGAGCGCGGCACGTAGTTGCGCTCTTCGCGGCGACTGATCATGTCGTCGCTCGTCCCCAGCCCCGACAGGCGCAGCAACAGATTTGATGGGTTGGTCGCAAAAGCCAGACCGTCTTCCTGTGTCACCGTGCCGTTGCGAATCAATCGCTCGATCACCTGATCGAAATGCTGCATGCCTTCAAGCTCGCCGTCGTTCATCGCTTCAAGCAAGGTCTTGCCTTCGGTTTCGCCCTGCTCGACGTATTCGCGCGTGCGCGGCGTGCCCTTCAATATCTCGACCGCCGCCAGCCGTCCGCTGCCGTCGGCGCGCGGCAGCAGGCGCTGCGAGACGATATAGCGGAACGAATTCGCCAGCCGCGTGCGGATGACGTGCTCTTCGGATTTCGGATAGATGCCGATGATGCGGTTGACCGTCTTCGAGGCATCGGTCGTGTGTAAAGTCGATAACACGAGATGGCCGGTCTCCGCCGCTTCAAGGGCGATCTCGGTGGTCTCCATGTCGCGCATCTCGCCGACCAAAATCACCTTCGGCGCCTGGCGTAGCGCGGCGCGCAAACCGAGTGCGAAGGCTGGCGTGTCTGTGCCGAGTTCGCGCTGATTGATCGTCGATTTCTTATGCGAATGGAGGAACTCAATCGGGTCTTCGATGGTAACGATATGATAGCTGTATTCCTGATTGATCTTATCAATGATGGCGGCGAGCGTCGAAGACTTGCCCGACCCTGTGGGGCCTGTAAGCAGCACAATGCCGTTCTTCAAATGCGAAATCTCGCCGAGCGGCGGCGGCAGTCCTAAGCTCTCAACCGTCGGCACGCTCGTCGGAATCACGCGCATGACGATGGAAACCGAACCGCGCTGTTTGAAGACATTGACGCGAAAGCGCACCTTGCCCGGTATGGCATAGCTGATGTCTGTCGAGCCGGTTTGAATCAAGCGGCGGGCGGCATCGGTGTTGCCTTCGAGCAGCGACATGGCGAGGATCTCGGTTTGATAAGGCGACAGGTTGCGCAGTCCCTTAATC
>JBBWZK010000314.1:0-40430 GCA_039648975.1 Blastocatellia bacterium | reverse complement strand
AATTAATCAAGCTGTCTTTCCCGCGTCTCCCCGTCGCCGCGTCGCCGCGTCTCTTCTCAGGGGAGTAATTGAGGTTTGATGAGAAGCAGACAGGGATTGTGGGCGCTGCTGCTCGTCGTCGCGCTGGTCGCGTCGTCGTGCAGCCGTAAGGAAGATCCGAATGAAGTCGCCGTGCTCGACACGAGCTACGGCCAGATCGTCATCGGATTTCTGCCGGACGCTGCGCCGAAGAACGTCGCCAATTTCAAGAGCCTGGCGCGCGAACATTTTTACGACGGCACGAAGTTTCACCGCATCGTCAAAATCGAAAATCGCACCGTCGCCGTGCAGGGCGGCGATCCGAACACGATCAGCGGCGATCCGGCATCGTGGGGTCAGGGACAGCCGGGACAAAAGAAAGTCATGGGCGAGTTCTCAAAGACGCTCAAGCACGGCCCCGGCATCGTGTCGATGGCGCGTGTGACCAATGATCCCAACAGCGCGACGAGCCAGTTTTTTATCTGCACCGCGCCGAATCCACAGTGGGACGGCCAGTATTCGATCTTCGGCAAAGTCATCGAAGGCATGAACGTGGTCGAAACCATCAGCCGCGCGCCGACGACGAAGAATGGCTCGATGCCGCTCGACCCGGTCGTCCTCAAAAGCGTGCGCATCGTCAAGCGGCAAGAGATAGGGCTTTAGCTATGCAACTGGCTCGCGTCATCGGCACCGTCGTCGCGACGGTCAAAAACGAGTTGCTCGAAGGCCGCAAGCTGCTGGTGATTCAGCCGCTCAACGCCCAACTGCAAGCGACCGGCAAGCCGATGATTGCCATTGATTCGGTCGGCGCAGGGACGGGCGAAATCGTCTTCTGGTGTCGCGGCAAAGAAGCGTCGTTTCCGTTCATGCCGCTTGAAGTGCCGACCGATTGCACCATCGTCGGCATCGTCGATTCGGTCTTTTTAAGCAGTGACAAGTGACAAGTGAGACTCGCTTTCACTGCGTATTTCGCAGCCGGTCGGCTTCAATGTCCGATAGCCCTGTCGCTTCTGCTTCTTGTAACTCGTCACTTGTTAATTGTAACTTTTAAGATATGCTACTTGCAAAAGTCATCGGCACCGTCGTCGCCACGCAAAAAGATCATCGCTAGGAAGGCGGGCGCGTGCTCATCGTGCAGCCGATCAATCCCGATGGCACGCCGGCGGGCGAAGAGATGCTGGCGCTCGATGCGGTGGATGCGGGCGTCGGCGATACGGTGGTTGTGGTGCGCGAAGGCTGGTCGGCTTCAACGGCGGCGACCGGGCAGGCGGGCGCGGCGATTGATTCGGCCATCGTCGGTGTGGTTGATACTATAGAAATCGCATAACGGATTCAGTCATCATGCAGGATTCAACCGAAGAGATCGCGCGGCGAATACTGGAAAGCGTGCTGCGGCAACTCGATGGCGGTGCGCGGCAGCCAGCGGCTGCGCCGGCGGTCAATCCAACCGCCGGCAACGGCGCAAGCCAATCCCCCGTCATCGTCATCATGCTTGGCGACCCGAAAGCGACGCGAACTGGATCGACCACGACAGGCAGCCGTGGCGTGGACTTGCCTCTTGTTGTTAAGCAAGCGGACTGTGGTTGTCAAAATAACTCTCACGCTGCCGGCGGGAATTCGTTACAATCCTCACATCCCGGCCTGGAGCGTTTTGATTTGCCGGAAAAAAAGACCGGCCCCAACGCCCCCCGAAGTTGTTTCATGGAACCCGACCGGGTCTGTGTGAGTTCAGGCGCATGTGAGATGCGCGGCTATTAGCGTGGATTGACTCCAGCGTCGCAGGGGAAGTTATGGCGAAGCAAGCAAGCTTGACTTTGATTGACTCGAAAGGTGGCGTGCGTATCATTGATCTCGAAACGCTGCCATTTCGCATCGGTCGTCTCGCCAGCAACGATCTCAAGATCGACAATCCCTACATCTCGCGCCATCACATCGATATCTCGCGCGATGCCGCAACCTTCCAATTGCGCGATCTCGGCAGCACGTCCGGCACCTTTGTTAATGACCGCCAGGTACATCGCGTGAAATTGAAAGACGGCGACCGCCTGCGGCTCGGCAGAGGGCACGGCGTTGAGTTCATCTTTCACAGCCATCTGGACGATGAGGCGGACGAAACCATCGGCGATGCGGGTGATGGCTTGCAACCGATTCGCGTCATCCAGCCGCAAGAGACACGGTTTTTGAATACCGCAAAGCTGGGCGATTCAGGCGAATTGTCAGGCGAGACGGTCAACAGCCTGCGCTCGCTGTATGAATTCATGAGCGATTTGCTGACCGCGCATTCGGCCACTGAGTTGACTGATAAAATCGCCGGCTTCACGCAGCGAACGCTCAAAGCCGACCGTTGCGCCGTGCTGCTTTACGACGAATACAAAGGCTGTCTCGAAGTGAATTCATCAAACGGCGAACCGTTTCCGCCAAGCAACAGCATCACCAGCCGCGTGTTTGACGACAACGTCGCCATGCTCAGTCTGGACGCCAGCGCTGATGAACGCTTTGCGGCGGGCGATTCGATTCGCTTTCAATCGATTCATTCCGTCATGTGTGCGCCCATCAGCTCGAAGACGCGCGTCTGGGGTGTTTGTTATGTTGATAACACAACCAGGGAGCGGGCATTTGATGACGAATCTTTAGATTTTCTCACGGCGATTACCTATCACGCGGGCCTGGCGCTTGAGAATATTTACTTGCTGGAAGAGCAACGGCGGTCGCTCGAAAGCTTCATACGCACGCTGGTCGCTTCGCTCGATGCGCGTGACGACAACACCGCAGGGCATTCGGCGCGCGTCGGCGCGGTCAGCATGGGGATTGCGCGGCGCATGGGGTTGAACGCGACGGATTGCCGGCTGATCTATTACGCAGGCTTGCTGCATGATTATGGCAAGATCGGCGTGCGCGACGATGTCTTGCTGAAACCCGCGAGTTTGACCGCCGAAGAGTACGCCCACATCAAAGAACATCCGATGCACACCTTTCGATTGTTGTCGAAGATGCGCTTTCCCGAAGACCTCGCCGACATCCCTTTCGTTGCCGCAGCGCATCACGAACGCTGGGATGGTTCGGGCTACCCGCACGGCCTCAGCGGCGAAGAGATTCCCCTTGGCAGCCGCATCGTTGCGGTTGCCGATGCCTATGATGCGCTGACCGAAGATCGCTGCTACCACGAGGGCTGGGCGCCTGAACGCGCCGTCGTCGAGTTGTCGGGCCGCGCCGGGACTTACTTCGACCCGACGGTGATGGCGGCGTTCAATGATTACTTCGAGAGTGAAATTGCGCCGCACCAGCGCCGCCTCGCCGAGCAAGCGGCTGAGGCTGAATTAACTTGTCCGGTTGAGCTTCCGTTAGATGACACGGTAGAGAGCCACTGAATAGTGGTATCGCAGCTAAATCAGACCGTAAGGGAATGGCAGACTCGCTTATATGGAGTGCGGTGACTGCTCACCGCTTTGACTCTTCGCCAAGGCTAAAAGCGGCGACCAGTCAAAGCACTCCAAATGCTGCCGCCCTCCCTTTCTCATGCCGTTTAATTTAGAGCGATTTTCAAATGCGTTTGCCATGTAGCGCAAGCGGTTAGCTTGCGCGAGTCGCTGCGCAAGCTCACCGCTTGCGCTACATCCGATGGAAAACCGCTCTAGAAAGCTTCGCGCTTTTCCTTCGTGATGCGCACCAGCATATTGATGATGCGCGCCAGCCCTTCGACCACTGCGAGGCCGGTGCGATCCTGCCGATGAAAGACTGCCGTGCGCGTCTCATCTCCAGAGCGATAGCGTATCAATAAAACGTAGTCGTGCTGCTTCTTCTCTGCGGGTGCCGGCTTCTTCTTAAAGAACCAGCCGATGCCGAACGGCAGGATGAGGTAGCGCCAGAGCGGCGCGCGGGCGGGCTTTTCTTCAACCGTCAGCGAGGCATCGACGGTGTTGGCGTCAACGATAGCCTGCGCGGCGATGTGCGCGGTGCGGCTGCCGGGCATCTGTTCACTGACTTCGATGCCTGTAGAATTGATCAGCAGACGTACAGGAGCGGGATCGCTGAGGCGTTCGAGGCCGTCGAGATAATCGACTTCGACGCGCGTCGGCTCGAAATGCGCCGGTGTGCCTTTGTCGACCAGCGGCAAGCCGCACCAGATGCAGCGCCGCGCCGCCGCGCCATTTGCGCGGCCACATTCCTGGCAGTAAGTTGGTGTCATGCGTTCGATCTCATTCAACACGCTAAGGCGACCGGGAGGCATTCTGGCGCAGGCGTCGGTGTGAGGCGAACGCGCCGCCTGGAGATTATAGGAATGACTGCAAATAAACTACAACGGTTATTATACTGGGCCGCCTGGCTGGTCGCCGCTACGTTGCTGGGCCGCTTCGCCATAGACTTCATTAAAGAGATGCCTGTCTTGCTCGCCGCGCCCTTCGTCTTGCTTGTCGTCGTCACGCTCGGCGTTGCGGCGATGCCCCTGGTTGCTGCCGACAGGTCGCCGCAACCCGTTCACGAAAGAACAGAGTCAGCGCGCCTTGCCATGGCTCTCTTGCTCTTATCGGTGCCGCTCGGTTTTCTCGCCTCGTCGCTCGATTGCACAGGTCTGAGCTTTGCGGGGTGTACAGGGTTTTGCACGTTCATCAAGACGATCTGGATACCTGCGCTCGCCGTCGGTTGTGTCGCTTATGCGACGCGGCGCTCGCACGGATTATTAGCTCTGGTTCTGCTGATGAGCTTCGTGCCGCTCTGGCCGCATTGTTTATGTTTCAACGTCGGCAATGGCTGGTGGATTGAACGGCTCGGCGCCAGCCCGACCTGCTATGCATGGGGCTTTGCGGCAAGCCTCATCGCGCTCGGCGCGCTTAGAGCAGGGACGCGTGAATGGCTCGCGCTGCTGGTGAACGGCGCGATCATCGGCGGCGCGACGGCTTTCTTCATCAGCCATCATTATTTTCATTTCCCCTGGTAAGTCAGGTGGTGTTGATATTAGAAAGCCCTGAAAGGGCGAGATAAACGATTGCTTATTGCGCCCTTTCAGGACTTGGTCTCCGCGTTAATATTGGACGCGCGGCTCTACCTGCTCTCACTGAATGAGCGCGCGAACAAGTCGTGAATGGCGCGCCGGCCATTGTCTTCGAGCTGGCGTGTGCCGGTGCCGGTAAAATGAAAATGGCTGATGATCGGTAGCTGATCGCCTTCGAGTTTGACCCAGTCGCGTTCGTTCCACCGGAACCACGCTCCTTGCTTCTGATCGAAGACGTAGAGCGGCTTGTTGCAGAGCTTGGCAAACTCCGCGCCCCAGCCTGTGCCGCCTTTGACGGTCTTGTCTTCGAGAATCTCGCCGATGACATAAATTTCCTGACCCTTGTTGATCTGATACCAGATGCTCTGCAAGATTTTGCGAAACGTCGGGCTGTCGGAGTTGCGGCGATTCATCAGCCGCGAAACGTATTCGAGGTTGACATCGCCCGCCTGCAACTCTTCGTGGTTGAGATAATGCTGGCCGCGCGTGCGGACGATCTTATGGTTGGTGAAGGTGTAGTTGACCTCTTCGATGCCAAAGGCTTCGGCCTGGGCACCGAACTCGGCTTCCGCGCCTTGCGCGCCGCCGCTGAACAGAATGCAGTCTTCTTTTTTCAACATAGTTTTACTTGTCCTTTTCCGATAATAGTCTAGCAATAGTCCTTATAAAATGAAAAAGGTAGAGCCGCGCCGGGCGACTCTACCTCAGTTAACAGTACCGCTAACGGGACTCGAACCCGTAGTCTCTGCCTTGAGAGGGCAGCGTGTTAACCACTTACACCATAGCGGCAGACGAAGCATCTCGTGCTTGAATGTTTCAGCGCGATATCTCAAAGATCAAACGAAGTTTTAGTATACATAGCGGCCTGATGATTGACAACTTTGAAAAGCGGGCGTCAGGTGGTCATTTGAATCTGTGGCGTGATAGATTGCACCGATTAAATTCGAGGTTGGTGAGAATGAGAACATGAATAAAGTTGTGGCCCGGCTTCGCACAATCGCGCCGGGTATTAATGCAAGTGATTTCTTCTGTCATCAAATTTCATATCGAAAAAATGCAAATCCGATTTGCCCTTTTAGGCGATGAATGGTTATATATCAAACTTCAAGCTTCACCGTTCTCCAATTGCATTGATGAAGTCTCATGTTGCGCTTGTGGCTAAAACAATAATGTGCGCTGATGAGCGTAGAAATGATGTTTAACCCGAAGTCGCAAACGATGCGCGCTATTATCACGCAACCGTGGCCAAATCTGTGGGAAGACAACCATCTCGGCCAAACATGCGCAAGCGCTCCAGGCTTGCAGCGGCAAACCCATCCTGTAGTAAGTCGACAGTGAATCTTTCGCCCAGCCCGCCGGCGTTGCCGTGCGGCCTTGAGCGGTGTGTGTTTGAAAATCCATCGCGGGGTTGATTATACAATGAGCCAAGTCTTTAATCGCAGCACGAACGAGATTTCAAAAGTGAGCGCGGTGGGTGCTCTCGTCCTCATCGGCGGTCTCCTTTGGTTTATGGATGCCTGGTCGCGCTCCGGTTACAACACGCAGGCTTTCGTGTCGCGCGAACAGCCTGTGCAGTTCAGCCATAAACATCACGCCGGCGACGACGGCATCGATTGCCGTTATTGCCATACCTCAGTTGAAGTATCGGCGACCGCCGGCATCCCGCCGTCCAAGACCTGCATGAATTGCCATGCGCAGATCTGGTCGAACAGCCCATATCTGGAAATCGTCCGCGAAAGCTTTCGCACGGGTCAGCCCATCAAATGGGTCAGAGTCCATGACCTGCCGGACTTCGTCTATTTCAATCACTCGATTCACGTCAACAAGGGCGTCGGCTGCTCGACCTGTCACGGGCGCATTGACCAGATGCCGCTGACCATGCAGGTGCAGTCGCTACAGATGCAATGGTGTCTGGATTGCCATCGCGCCCCGGAAATGAATCTGCGCCCGAAAGATCAGATTTTCAATATGGCATGGACGCCTGGGCCGGATCAGGCACAGAAGGGCAAAGATTTGGCAGAGAATGTTTATCACATTCAAGCGCAGAACGACCTCACCAGTTTCAGCACCTGACATAGCTAAAAGGATGAGGACTCGGACCGCCTGGTTGATGGCGGAGATCATCAAGGAATGAGCGAGCTTGTTCAATTAAATGGCTTGATCGGCAAAGCGGGAGAAGAAGAGCAGGCGCACGAAGCAGCGGCGTCCGCAGAGCCGGATTCTTCGATCACGCTTGCAACCCTGCGCACGCGCTTGAGCGGCAAGAACGGCAAAGCCTACTGGCGCAGCCTCGAAGAGCTTGCCGAGTCCGAGCAGTTCTATGAAGCGCTGCACCGCGAGTTTCCTGAAAACGCGACGGAGTGGAATGACCCTGTCGGTCGCCGCCGCTTTATGCGCCTGATGGGCGCGTCGCTGGCGTTGGCCGGCCTGACGGCTTGCACCAAGCAGCCGCCCGAAAACTTCGCGCCTTATGCGAAGCAACCGGAAGAGATGACGCTCGGCAGGCCGCTCTTTTTTGCTACCGCCATGCCGTTTGCCGGCAGCGCCATCGGCCTGCTCGCCGAAAGCCACGAAGGCCGCCCGACCAAACTCGAAGGCAATAAAGATCATCCGGCGAGTCTCGGCGCAACCGATATGTTCGCGCAGGCGTCGGTGCTCGACCTCTACGATCCTGACCGCTCGCAGACGATCTCTAATATTGAAGAGATCATGACGTGGGCGGATTTCCTGAACGCCGTAGTGCCGGCGGCGACGCAGCAGCGCGCCCCTGAAATTGGCGGCGCAGGGCTACGGATTCTCAGCGAAGTCGTCACGTCGCCGACGTTGACTTATCAAATCAAATCGCTGCTTGCCGAGTTGCCGAACGCCCGCTGGCATCAATACGAGCCGGCCTCAAGCGACAGCGCCCGCGAAGGCTCGCGGCTCGCCTTCGGCCAGTACACCAACACGGTTTACCGCTTCGACAAAGCTGATGTGATTGTCGCGCTCGATGCCGACTTCCTGTCGTGTGGCGCAGCCGGCGTGCGTTACGCGCACGATTACGCCGAGCGGCGGCGGCTCAGTGAAGAGAAGCGCGATATGAATCGCCTCTACGTCGTCGAAAGCACGGTGACGATCACAGGCTCGGTGGCCGATCATCGCCTGCCCGTGAAGCCCAGCGAAGTCGACAGCATCGCGCGCGTGCTTGCCGCGAAAGTCGGCGCGGCGGGCGCAGGCAGCGCGACCACGCCGCACGACAACTGGCTCACGGCTGTGGCAAACGATCTTAGAGCGAAGCGCGGCGCGAGCATCATCATCGCCGGCGACACGCAGCCGCCGGCTGTGCATGCGCTGGCGCACACCATGAATCAGGCGCTCGGCAATGTCGGCAGCACGGTGCTCTACACCGAGCCGATTGAAGGCGATCCGGTTGATTGTAATGCATCTCTCAAAGCACTGGTTGCCGATCTGGATGCCGGTCGCGTCGATACGCTGTTGATTCTCGGCGGCAACCCTGTGTTCACGGCTCCGGCGGATCTGGCTTTTCGTGACAAGCTGCTGGCCAAGGATGATGCCGGCAAAGACAAAGTCCGATTGCGCATTCATCTGAGCCAGCATCGCAATGAAACCTCCGAAGTTTGCCAGTGGAACATCAATGAAGCGCACTATCTGGAATCGTGGAGCGATGCGCGCACGTTTGACGGCACGGCGGCGATCATTCAGCCGTTGATTGCGCCGCTCTATAACGGCAAGACGGCGCACGAAGTCGTCGCTGCCTTCTCAAGCCAGCCGGATCGTAAGAGCTTCGACATCGTGCGCGATTACTGGATGCGGCGCTACGGCGCAGGCGGCGCGGAGCCGCCAATTGTCGCCAACAAGCCGGCGGCCCAGACTGGCGCAACTGCCGCCGCACAGAGCACGGCGAATGTAGCCGCCGCGAATGCTCAGTCAGGCGTCACATCGGCTACACCTGCTCTCGCGTCTGCGCCGCCGCCCGTGGTTGATGCGAAAAAATTTGAAGCCGAATGGCGCAAGTGGCTGCACGATGGCGTTGTCGCGAACACCGCCGCAAAGTCTAAGACGGTTGCCGCCAGCACCTATCTGCCGCCGCCGCCGTTTTCACAGTCAACCGATTATGAAGTCGTCTTCCTGCCCGACCCGACGGTTTACGATGGCCGCTTTGCCAATAACGGCTGGCTTCAGGAGATGCCCAAGCCGCTGAGCAAACTGACCTGGGACAACGCGGTGTATGTCAGCCCGAAGACTGCCGCCACGCTCGGCATAGGCAAAGTCGAAGGCGCGATAGCGCGCAACAATCTCGGCTGGCACGGCGGCAACATCGCTGCCGATCTCATCGAGTTGACGGTCAATGGACGCTCGCTGGTCATGCCCGCTTGGATTCAGCCCGGCCATCCTGACGGCGCGTTAACGGTTTATTATGGCTATGGCCGCACGCGCGCAGGCCGTGTCGGCAACGGCACGGGCTTTAACGCTTATGTCCTGCGCGGCAGCGATGCGCCGTCGTTCGCCACCGGAGTCAAAGTGCGCACGACCGGCGATACCTACGAGCTGGTTGCCACGCAGTTGCATCACATGGTTGACGCGTCGGGCATCAGCGAAAACGAACTCGACCTCGAACCCCGCGACATCGTTCGTTCGGGGACGCTTGATGAGTGGAAGAAGAACCCCTCGCTCAATCGCAAAGAATACGACGCCAAACAGCCGGGGCACCAGGGCGGCAAGCCTTCGAACGAGGGCGAAAAGCCGTCGCTTTATCCCGAATACGACTACTCGCAGGGCTATCGCTGGGGCATGTCGATTGACATGAGTTCCTGCGTCGGCTGTTCGGCCTGCGTCGTCGCCTGCACGGCGGAAAACAATATCCCTGTCGTCGGCAAAGAGCAGGTCGGTCGCAGCCGCGAGATGCACTGGCTGCGCGTCGACAGTTACTATCGCGGCGAAGAGGTGAACCCGGAAGTCTACTATCAGCCTGTGCCATGTCAGCAATGCGAGAAAGCGCCCTGCGAAGTCGTTTGCCCTGTGGGGGCGACGACGCATAGCGCCGAAGGGCTCAACGACATGGTCTACAATCGCTGCGTCGGCACGCGCTATTGCTCGAACAACTGCCCGTACAAAGTGCGGCGCTTCAACTTCCTGCTCTATCAGGATTTTTATACCGAGCCGCTGAAGATGGTGCGCAACCCTGAAGTCAGCGTGCGCAGTCGCGGCGTCATGGAAAAATGCACTTACTGCGTGCAGCGCATTCAGCGGGCGAAGATCGATTCCGAGAGGGAAGGCCGCAAGGTGCGCGACGGCGAAATCCAGACCGCCTGCGCCCAGGCTTGCCCGACACAGGCCATTGTCTTCGGCGACATGAACGATCCCAACAGCCGGGTTGCCAAACTCAAATCGCAAGAGCGCAACTACGAGTTGCTGGCGGAACTCAACACCAAGCCGCGCACGACTTATCTAGGCGCGGTGAAGAATCTGAATCCCGAACTGGAGAGGGCCTAGCGTATGTCGAAGTTTCCGCATGACACGAACGACCTAGACATGACGATCACGCCGGCTGCGGTGATTGCACCGGGAGAGACCTTCGGGACGGTGACCGACAGGATTTCCGACATCGTGCTGTCGCCACGCACGCCGAGGTTCTGGTGGATCGGCGCGGCCATCTCCTTTTTAGGCGCGGGGATGTTATTTTCGACCATCGCCTATCTGGTGCTGACCGGCATCGGTATCTGGGGCAACAACATTCCTGTCGGCTGGGCCTTTGACATTATCAACTTCGTCTGGTGGATCGGCATAGGCCACGCCGGCACGCTGATCTCGGCGATCCTTTTGCTGCTCAAGCAGCAATGGCGCACCTCAATCAATCGCTTCGCCGAAGCCATGACCTTATTCGCGGTCGCCTGCGCAGGTCTCTTCCCGCTGCTGCACACGGGCCGTCCGTGGCTGGCTTACTGGCTCTTCCCAATCCCCAACACCATGGGCGTGTGGCCGCAATTTCGCAGCCCGCTGATCTGGGACGTTTTCGCGGTGACGACGTATGCGACCGTTTCGGCGCTGTTCTGGTACGTCGGCCTGCTCCCCGATCTGGCGACCTTGCGCGATAAGGCGAAGAGTAAAGGGGTGAAGATCGCCTACGGCATCTTCGCCCTCGGCTGGCGCGGTTCAGCACAGCACTGGCATCGTTACGAGACGACTTATTTGCTGCTCGCGGGACTGGCGACGCCGCTGGTGGTTTCCGTGCATACGGTCGTCAGCTTCGACTTTGCGGTGGCGCAATTGCCGGGCTGGCATACATCGATCTTCCCGCCATACTTTGTCGCCGGGGCCATCTATTCGGGATTTGCGATGGTGCTGTCGCTGATCATTCCATTGCGCAAGTGGTATCGCCTCGAATCGCTGATCACCGAGCGCCACTTGAACAATGCCGCCAAGGTCATGCTGGCCACAGGGCTGGTGGTCGCTTACGGCTATCTGATGGAAGCCTTCATGGCGTGGTACAGTTCCAACACCTTCGAGCAGTTCATGATGAAGAATCGCGCCATGGGGCCTTACGGCTATATGTATTGGATACTG
Source organism: Blastocatellia bacterium (assembly GCA_039648975.1). GTDB lineage: Bacteria > Acidobacteriota > Blastocatellia > UBA7656 > UBA7656 > DATENM01. The sequence goes on along the minus strand of JBBWZK010000314.1, from coordinate 28,858 downwards.
ATTCTGTGCAATATCCTGATTCCGCAATCGCTGTGGTCGAAGAAGGTGCGCTTGAACATCCCTCTGCTGTTCATCCTGTCCATCGTCATCAACATAGGCATGTGGCTTGAGCGCTATGTGATCATCGTTACCAGCCTCTACCGCGACTTCCTGCCGTCGTCGTGGGCGGCCTACTCAGCGACGAAGTTCGATTTTTCGATGTTCTTCGGGACCATAGGCTTCTTCCTGAGCCTGATATTTTTATTCGTTCGCTTCCTGCCGGCGATTGCCATCTCCGAGATTCGCGGCATTCTGCCAGGCGCAAAACCGAAGCCGCACAAGGCGTAAGCGAAGGAAAGGAAAACGCACATGGTGGATGGAGCAGGCAAAATCGGCGTCTACGGCTTAATGGCTGAATTCGACAACCCCACGGATGTCGTGCATGCCGCCGAGCGCGTCTACGAAGAGGGCTACCGCAAGATGGACGCTTATAGCCCGTACCCGAGTGAAGAGTTGAGCGAGGCCATAGGCTTTCACACGAACCGTATGCCGCTGATCGTGCTGATCGGCGGCTTGCTCGGCTGCCTGGGCGGCGCGGCGCTGTGCTACTGGGTATCGGCGACCGCCTACCCGCTGAACATTGGCGGGCGGCCTTTGAACAGTTGGCCAGCGTTCATTCCAGTGGCTTATGAATGCACGATCCTGCTGGCCGCCTTGGCGGCGGTCTTCGGCATGATCCTGTCAAACGGCCTGCCGCAACCGTATCATCCGGTCTTCAACGTGCCGCGCTTTGCGCTGGCGAGCCGGGATCACTTCTTCCTGTGCGTCGAATCGTCTGATCCGAAATTCGATCTCGTGGCGACGCGCGCCTTCCTGGCGACGCTCGGCGCGCAGGATGTCGCGGAAGTTCCTTATTGAAGATCACCAGAGGAAACGTCGAATGGTGAATGCTGCAATGACAACAATCGCATCAAGACCATCGCGCGGTCGCCGGGCAAGGCTGTTGATGTTTGCCTTTTGCCTTTTGCCTTTTGCCTTTTTGTCCGCCGCTTGCCGTCAGGACATGCACGATCAGCCGAAGTACAAGCCGCTGCGCGAGAGCCCGCTGTTCAGAGATTCGCGTAGCGCCCGCCCGCTGGTTGAGGGCGTCGTGGCGCGCGGCTTCCTGCGCGACGACAGCGAGTATTACACAGGCAAGCTTGGCCAGGCCGCCGGCACGACCGGCGCACAGCCGATGGGCGCGACCGGCACCGCAGCCGATGCACAGCGGACCGCCGCAGGCAACAGCAGTCAACCGTCAGCCGCTGGCACTGGCGAGTTCGCAGGCTTCACGACGATGTTTCCATTCCCGATTGATCGCGCGGCGCTGGATCGCGGCGAGGAGCGTTTCAATATCTATTGCTCGGTCTGTCACGGACGGCTCGGCAACGGCGAGGGCATGATCGTCCAACGCGGCTACCGCAAGCCGCCGACTTATCACCAGGATCGTTTGCGGCAAGCGCCGGTCGGTTATATTTTCGACGTCATCAGCAACGGCTTCGGCGCCATGCCCGATTACGCGGCGCAGATTCAGGTTGAGGATCGCTGGAAGATCGTCGCCTACATTCGCACTTTGCAGTTGAGCCAGCAAGGCACCACCGCCGACGTGCCGCCCGGTCAGAAGATCGGTATCCCCAGCCCAGCAGAGGGAGAGCAAAAGCAAGGAGAGCATAATCAATGACCGAGATCAGGGACATGGCTCCCCCCGACGTCGAGCGCTTTCGCAGCCGCGCGCTGATTGTCGCCGGTGTGATGATCGTTCTGGCGATTATCGGATTTGTCGTCGACAGGGATCAATTCTATAAATCCTATCTGCTGGCCTATATGTTCTGGATCGGCCTGACGGTCGGCTCGCTCGGCTTGTTGATGATGCAACATATGTCGGGCGGCGCGTGGGGCGTGGTGATTCGCCGCAACTGCGAAGCGGCGACGCGGCTCTTTCCGTTGATGGCTGTGTTGTTCCTGCCGGTGATTTTCGGCATGAAGACGCTTTACATCTGGGCGCGGGATGCCTCGTACTGGACGCCTGAGCAACAAGACATCATCGAGCAAAAAGCCCACTACTATTTGAACGTCAAATTCTTTCTCGTCCGCGTCGTGATCTACTTCGTCATCTGGTGGCTGTTCAGCCGCCTGTTGAACAAATATTCACGCGAGCAGGATGAAACCGGCAATCGCTTCCTGACCAAGACCATGTCGAAGATCAGCGGGCCGGGCTTAGTGATCTGCGGCCTGATGATCACCTTCGCCGTGATTGATTGGACGATGTCGCTCGACCCGACCTGGTATTCGACGATTTGGGGCATACTGTTCATCGGCGGCCAGTTGCTCTCGGCCATGGCCTTCTCAATTACCGTGCTGGCGGTGCTGTCGACTCGCCCGCCGCTTGCCGGACTGCTCAAGCCTGCGCACTTCCATGATCTCGGCAAGTTGACGCTGGCATTCGTGCTGCTGTGGGCTTATTTCTCAGTCTCGCAACTCATCATCCTCTGGTCGGGCAACATTCCCGAAGAAGCCAAATGGTATACACGGCGGCTCGGCACCAGTTGGAAAGCGGTCGGCTTGATTCTGGTATTGTTCCACTTCGCTCTGCCGTACCTGTTTCTGCTGTCGCGCAATCTGAAACGCAATCCGCGACGGCTGATCTGGCTGGCCGTCTGGATCATGATCATGCGCTACGTCGATCTATACTGGCTTATGGGGCCGGAATTACACGGGCCGCTCACTGGCGGCGGCACGCCTTTCACTGTGCATTGGCTGGACATTGTCATGTGGTTCGCCATCGGCGGCATCTGGCTGTGGTTCTGGGCAGGCGAACTTCGGAAGCGCCCGCTGCTGCCGTTGAAAGACCCGTTTTTAGAAGACGCCTTGCATCCGAGCCATCATTAGAAGCGTGGTGTAGCGCAAACGGTTAGCTTGCGCGATCTGGCGAGGCCGAGCGGTTGGTTAGCATGGAAATAAGAGGCATTCGATATGGCTCATAAAGACAATCTTGATACCTCGTTCATCAAGAACCCGGATGTCGCTCACGAAGAGAGCGACGTTAACATACGCCCGATAGCCTGGTTTATGGTATGGCTGACCGTCGCGACGGCGGTCGTCATGCTGTTGATGATCGGGCTCTACAGGTACCTGGATAGTCAGGCGAACAAGCAGGATGAACGCGAGCGCAGCCCGCTGGCCGGCGAGTACAACCCGATTCCGCCGAAGCCTTTATTGCAACTCGCGCCGGAAAGCCCCGGACTAACCAAGTATGATGCGGCGAAGGTTACCCCGACCTCAGAGGTCGAGTTGATGCGCAGCCAGGAAAATCTCAAGCTCGATCACTACGACTGGGTGGATCAATCGAAGGGCCTGGTCGGGTTGCCTATCGAACGCGCCAAAGAGTTGGCTCTCGAACGCGGCATCCTTAAATCAAGGCCGCAGCTGGCTGCTGCGGCAGGCGCGCAACCCGCTGCCCCGCAGAATCCAGAGAGCGGCAGGCTACAGCAGGATGCCAGCGGTCGCCAGCAGGGAGACGAGAAACATTGAATGAAGGCAAAAGGCAAAAGGTAAAAGTTAAGAGATTGAATCATAGTGAGGACGAATCGCAGTCAGGTGAAGTTATGAAGTTGAGCAAGCAGTATCACAGGTCAATTCAAATACACGGCATCAAGCAGCGGGCGATTGTTTTTGCCTTTTGCCTTTTGCCTTTTGCCTTTTGCCTTGCCCCGCTGGTGTCGGCGCAAAACTGGGAGACCGGCGGCCCGCCCAAACAAGGACGCGCCGCCAGCGGCAAGCCTAAGCTTCTCGATAATGTGAGCATCGACCAGAAACTCGACCAGCAAGTGCCGCTCGACCTGGCCTTCCGTGACGAGGCGGGCAATCCGGTTAAGCTCGGCGATTACTTTGGCACAAAGCCCGTCGTGCTGTCACTGGTTTATTATAGCTGCCCGCAGCTTTGTAATCAGGTTCTCAATGGCCTGACCAGCAGTTTGAGCACGCTGCGAGATTTTAATATCGGCAGAGAGTTCAATGTCGTGACGGTGAGCTTCGACGCGCGCGAAAAGCCGGAACTGGCGGCCAAGAAGAAGGCTACTTATATTGGCTGGTATAAACGTGAGAACGCCGATCAGGGCTGGCACTTTTTGACCGGCGACCAGGAACAGATTGATCAGCTCACCGAAGCGGTCGGCTTTCATTACAACTGGGACCCGGCGTCGCAACAGTTCGTCCATGCCAGCGGCGTGATGCTGTTGACGCCGCAGGGCAAGCTGTCGCGTTACTTCTACGGCATCGAGTATGCGGCCAAAGATTTGCGGCTCGGATTAGTCGAGGCGTCTAATGGCAAGATCGGCACGCCCGTCGATCAAATCCTGCTCTACTGCTTTCATTATGACCCGACGGTGGGCAAGTATGGCTTCGTTGTGATGAATCTGATACGGCTCGGCGGCGTCATCACTCTGGTGGGTGTCGGCGCGCTGTTAATCATCATGCGGCGCAAGAATGCGCGGCGCCAGCGCGAGGTAGGAGGAATGATCTAGATTATGCAGATACCTGTGCCGTTTTCTCCTGACCAGGCTTCATCGTATGCAGGCGAGGTTGACGCCCTGTACGGCTTCCTGTGGGTGCTGACTTTTTTCTTCGGCATCGGCCTGACGCTAGCGATCTTCTACTTTGCCATCAAGTATCGCCGGCGACACCCGGACGAAGTCGGCCATCCGGTCGCCGGCGCGATGGGATTAGAACTCCTCTGGACGGTGATCCCTTTCCTGATTTCGATGGGCATCTTTGCTTGGGGCGCGGAGCTCTATTTCAAAATTTATCGCCCGCCCGCCACCGCTATGGATGTGTATGTCGTCGGCAAGCAATGGATGTGGAAGTTCCAGCATACCGAAGGCCAGCGCGAAATCAATGAACTGCATGTGCCGCTGGGCCGCCGCGTCAAGCTGATCATGACCACCGAAGACGTCATCCATAGCTTCTTTGTGCCAGCCTTCCGCATGAAGCTCGACATCGTGCCGGGCCGTTACAGCACCGTGTGGTTCGAGCCAACGCAACTGGGCCGCTTTGAATTGTTCTGCGCCGAATACTGCGGCACCAGCCATTCGGGGATGATCGGCTCTGTGGTGGTGATGGATCCTGCGGAGTACCAGGCGTGGCTGGCGGGCGGCAGCGGCGAAGGCACGCCGGCGCAGCAGGGCGAGAAGCTGTTTGCGCAACTCGCCTGCAACAGTTGTCATCTGGCGACCGGGCAGGGGCGCGGCCCGCGCCTGCAAGGCGTCTTCGGTTCGCAGGTCGAATTGGCCGACGGCTCAAAGATCACAGCCAATGAAGATTACATACGCGAGTCGATCTTGAACCCGCGCGCCAGAATCGTCGCCGGTTTTCAACCCATCATGCCGACCTTCCAGGGACTGGTGAGCGAGGAGCAAGTGCTGCAACTGGTCGCCTATGTCCACTCGCTTACGCAGGAAGGGCAGGGCGGCGCGGCAGGCGGCGCGACCGGCAGCGCGACCGGCAGCGCGCCGGCGAGCGCGGGCGGCGCAAACAACAATGCGGCGGGCGGCAGAGCCGTGGGGACTCCAGCTTCGCAGGGAAATAAGAATGCCGGATCAGCCCCGTCGCCAAGGCCATAAATGTAGCGCAAGCGATTAGCTTGCGCTGTATCGTTCACTCTTGAATTGCTGCGCAAGCTAACCGCTTGCGCTACATTGGGCTGCAAGGCCGCATCCATTGCAAGGTATCTGATTATGAGCACAGAAGCCGAAGTCATTGCACCGAGCGTCAATTATTACAATGTCGCTTACGGCGTGAAGTCGTGGCTGCTGACCAAAGATCACAAGCGCATTGCGTTGTTGTATCTGGCGTCGGTGACGCTGTTCTTTTTCCTCGGCGGCTTGTTTGCTGCCGGCATACGCATCGAATTGCTGACGCCGAAAGGCGACCTGATGCAAGCCGACACTTATAACCGCTTCTTCACCATGCACGGCATCGTGATGGTCTTTTTCTTCCTGATTCCATCCATCCCGACGACGCTCGGAAACTTCCTCATCCCGATGATGATCGGCGCAAAAGACCTGGCCTTTCCGAAGCTGAACCTGTTGAGCTGGTACATCTACACGCTCGGCGGTTTGTTCACGCTGCTGGCGATTGTCCTGGGCGGCGTCGACACGGGCTGGACGTTTTACGCGCCTTATAGTTCGAACTACGCCAATGGCAACGTGTTGCTCGCCGGCATAGGCATCTTCATTACAGGCTTTTCATCGATCCTGACGGGGCTGAACTTCATCGTCACCATCCACACCATGCGCGCGCCGGGCATGACCTGGTTCCGCCTGCCGCTGTTCATCTGGTCGCATTACGCGACCAGCCTGGTCATGGTTCTGGGCACGCCGGTCATCGCCATCACCGTGCTGTTGCTGGCGCTCGAACGCATCGCCCACGTCGGCATCTTCGATCCGGCCTTGGGCGGCGACCCTGTCTTATTTCAACATCTTTTCTGGTTTTACTCGCACCCGGCGGTTTACATCATGATCCTGCCGGCCATGGGCGTCATCAGTGAGTTGATCGCCAACATGGCGCGCAAGAATATCTTCGGCTACAAGTTCGTGGCCTTTTCTTCCATCGCCATCGCCGTCTTCGGCTTCCTGGTCTGGGGGCATCACCTGTTCACTTCGACGCAATCGATCTATGCCGGCATGGTCTTTTCGATCCTCAGCTATGCCGTCGCTATTCCGTCGGCCATCAAAGTCTTCAATTGGACGGCGACGCTCTACAGAGGGTCTATATCCTATGACACGCCGATGTTGTATGCCTTCGGCTTTATCGGCTTCTTCATCATCGGCGGCATGACGGGATTGTTCCTGGCGGCGCTCGGCCTCGACATACACATGCAGGATACTTACTTCGTCGTCGCACACTTCCACTACATCATGGTAGGCGGCGCGATCATGGGCTATCTCGGCGGGTTGCATTTCTGGTGGCCGAAGATCACTGGCCGGTTGTATCCAGAAGGCTGGGCGCGATTCGGCGCGCTGGTCGTCTTCGTCGGTTTCAACCTGACCTTCTTTCCGCAGTTCCTGCTCGGTTACATGGGAATGCCGCGCCGTTATTATTCTTACGCGGATCATTATCAGGTGCTCAACGTGATGAGCACCGCCGGCGCTTCGGTGCTCGGCATCGGTTATCTGATCCCGATGATCTACCTGTCCTGGTCATTGAAGTACGGCGCGAAAGCCGGGCCGAATCCCTGGGGCGCCATCGGCCTTGAGTGGATGACGCCATCGCCGCCGCCCACGGAGAACTTCCCTGTGACGCCGGTGGTCACCTGGGAGGCTTACGAATTCCGTCCGATTGAAGAAGCCGAGGTGGTTGGCCAGACACAGCCGAACGAACCGATTGGCTAGCTGGCCAGGAATCGCTGCGGCTGATTTGAATGTAGGCCGCATTACTGAAATGTGGAAAGCCATTTTGAAGCAGGGGGGATTGAAACTTGGCTGATAGTCATCCGACAACACACTACGGGCTGGCGCATCACTTCGACAACCTGGAGCAGCAGAAGGAAGCCGGCTCGCTGGGGATGTGGACTTTCCTGATCACCGAAATCATGTTCTTCGGTGGCATGTTCATGGCCTACATCCTCTATCGCAGCTCTTATCCCCAGGACTTCGCCATCGCCAGTTCGCACCTGGATTGGAAGCTCGGCGGTTTCAACACCATCGTGCTGATCGTCAGCAGCTTGACCATGGCGATGGCCGTTTACTTCTCACAAAAGGGCAACAAGAAGTGGCTGCTGACCTGCCTGGCGCTGACCATGTTGTTCGGCGCGACCTTTCTGGTCGTCAAAGGCGTCGAGTATCACGAGAAGTACGTCACGCACCACATCCCGATCAGGGATTTCTGGCATTGGACAGAGCCCAATAGCGATTCGGGCCATGTGCAGATGTTCTACTGGATCTACTTTGCGATGACCGGCGTACACGCGCTGCACATGGTCATCGGTCTGGGCATCATGGCGGTGATCTTCTGGATGGCGGCGCGCAATCGCTTCACGCCGGAGTATCATTCGCCGGTCGAGATATCCGGCCTGTATTGGCACTTCGTCGACATCGTCTGGATTTTCCTGTTCCCGCTGCTCTATTTGCTGGGCGCGCACTTAACGCATCATTGAGAGGGTGATTATGTCAGAGCACGTCGTTTCACCGAAGATCTATGTATCGGTTTTCCTCGCGTTGATGTTCTTTACGATCCTGACCGTGGTGGCCGCTTACTTCGATCTCGGGCGGGCGAATGTCCTCATTGCGCTGGTCATTGCGTGCATCAAGGCGACGCTCGTCGTGTTGTTCTTCATGCACGTCCGCTGGAGTTCTACACTGACGAAGGTCTTCGTGGTGGCGGGTCTCTTCTGGCTGGTCATTATGGTCGCCTTGACCTTGACCGATTACCTGACGCGCCCATCGAGCCCAATCCTACGCGGACCCTAATCGCTCAGGATCATTCGGTCATCACGCGCAGGTCGTTGCGTTTCACCACTGCCGTGTCTTGTGAAAACGCCAGTCAGCGGCAGCGCACGAAGCAAATGAAGGGCTTGGTCGGATCACTTCCGGCCAAGCCCTTTTGCTTATACTGGGGTTTGAATGCGTTTAACCCGGCGGTTTATAGCAGATTCCGTTAGTATGTAGGGGCGACCACAGAGGGTCGCCCCAGACAGGAAATTAGCAATCCTTGAAATGGTCCGAACCCCACGCTGGGGAGGCCACAGAGGGCCTCCCCTACATGCCTTTCGTCCGCTGCCCGGCATGCCAGTTGACAGATTTGCACAGGCGATATAAGTTACTCGCACAAGCATGATGGCTTTCAAGCCTGCGTAATCACAAAGCAGCTTGTTTGATTAGGACGACCTGTGAGAAGAGATGGAATGCGTCAAGTTCCAGGTGGCCATCGAACCGAGCCGCCTGAAGACCGAACTCCCGACACGACTTTCCATCGTTTACCCGCTTAACTTCGTGGATTGTCTCGCGGCGTGTGACGAGCATTGGTAATACTTCCTTTCAAGAGGGATGAAATCGACTGCCTTAATACCGTCAACTAGCTTGTCGTGGACAGAAGAGGATTGCCTATGCCCAGGGTTCTGGTGGTAGATGGCGAGCCGAGCATGCGCTGGATGATGGCAGAAATATTACAGCGCGGCGGCTACGATGTATTGGTCGCTACCAATTACGGCAGCGCCATCGACTGCCTTGCTCAACAGGAGATTGATGCGGCGGTGGTCGCCATGATCGAGCCGCGCGATCAGGTCATTGAATTGCTCCATCAACTGCACGAACCGTATATCCCTGTCATCATGATCACTGGTCAGGCTGATCTGGCGCATCTCTCGGAACTGTTGCGCGTCGGCGTCTATGATTTGATCGCCCGCCCCATCACGGAAGCCGATCTGTTGCGCGCCGTTTCAAACGCCGTTGAGAAAAAACATCTGGTCTACCTGAAAGAGCGGCTTGAACTGGAAGTCCGGCATCACACCGAGCAGCTTGAACGGGCGGTTGCCGAACGCACACGCGAACTGGCCGAAGCCCACAGCTTTCTCAACACGGTGCTGGACAGCTCAACCGAATACGCCATCATCGCGGTCGATCAGGAAGGGCGCATTCTGCTCTATAACTATGGCGCGGAGATGACGTTTGGCTACAGCCCGCAACGCATGGCCAATCGCTTCATCGGTGAGCTGATTGACGGGGCCGCCGACAGCGCCGGGCAGCAAATGCTGGCGCGCGCACGCGCCGCCATTCCCCGTGGCCGCTCAAGCGAAGAGATCAAATTGCGCCGCGCTGACGGCAGCCTGTTCATCGGCTCGGTGACCATTACACCGATCAAAAAAACTGAAGACGAGTTGATCGGCTTCCTGTGCGTCATTAAAGACATGACGGCAGACCGCCGCAGTCAGGCGCATATGCAGCGATTGCATGAGCGTCTGGCGCATAATGAAAAGATTGCCGCGCTTGGCCGCATGGCCGCGCAGGTCGCCCACGAAGTCAGAAACCCGCTCGCCGGAATGCGCCTCTATGCTTTGCATTTGCGCAGCAAGGTGGCGGATAAGCTTGCCGACAACGAACTTACTCTCATCGATAAGATTACCGATACCATCAACAAACTTTCCGACACCACCGAGCAGGTTCTGAGCTTCGCGCGACCGGTCAACCTGACGCGGCGGCGAGCCGACCTGAATGCCGTCGTCAGCGACGCGCTGTCGCTGCTTGAGCCACAGGCGCTCGCCAAACGAATCCAGATTACCCTCTATCTTTCACCGACCGGCGCGACCGCATGGTTTGACGAAGCGGCGATGCGCTCGACGTTGATTAACCTGTTGCTCAATGCCATCCAGGCGATGAAGGATGGCGGCAGCCTGCAGGTTGCCACTAGCAATGGCAACGGCGAAGTTAAACTGACCGTTGCCGATGATGGCTGCGGAATGTCCGCCGAACAGGTGCAGAATATGTTCGAGCCGTTTTATACCACGAAAAGCCATGGGCTCGGACTCGGCATGTCGCTCGCCGCCAAGGTGATCGAACAACATGGCGGCAGCGTCTCTGTAGACAGTCGTGCCGGCAGAGGCACACAAGTAAAAATCACTTTGCCCTTAAACGGAGATGACCTCAATGAAGTCACAGCCGCGAATCCTCATCGTTGATGATGAGCGCAGCGTCGCCGATGCGCTCGCCATGATCCTGACCGATGAAGGCTATCAGGTAGAAATCGCCGGTCACATGGCAACCGCGCGAAGCTTATTGCGCGCCCAGACCTTCGCTCTGATCTTCATGGATTTGCGATTGCCCGACGGCACAGGCATAGACTTGCTCGACGCGGTCAAACAAGAGAGTCCGGCCACGGAAGTCATCCTGATGACCGGGCATGGTTCGCTTGAAGTGACCATCGAAGCCATCAAAAAGGGTGCATTCTACTACATCGAAAAACCGTTTACTCCCGATCAAGTGATTATGCTGACCCGCCGCGCCATGCAGTTCATTGCCATTCGCCAAGAGAATTGCCGTCTGCGCTCGACGCTCAAGAGTGAGGCCGCCGCCTTCGGCCTCATCGGCAGCTCGCCGCGAATGCGACAGATCTATGAGACCATCCGCGCTACCGCAGCATCGGAAGCGACCGTGTTGATCGAAGGCGAGAGCGGCACCGGCAAAGAATTGATCGCCACGGCCTTTCATATACAGAGCAAGCGCGCGGCAGCGCCGTTTGTGAAGATCAACTGCGCGGCCATTCCCCGCGAGTTGATCGAATCGGAACTGTTCGGCTATCGCAAGGGCGTGTTCACCGGCGCCGACCGCGACAAGCGAGGCTTGATCGAAGCCGCCGGCGGCGGCACGCTGCTGCTTGATGAAGTGGCCGAGATGCCTATGCATTTACAAACCAAGCTGCTGCGCGTGCTACAGGAAAGAAAGGTGCGCCGCATCGGCGACGAACGCGAAAGCGCCGTCGATTTTCGCCTGGTGGCGGCGACCAACCGCGACACCTTGCAGGCGATGCGCGAGGGCCTGTTGCGCGAAGACCTCTACTTTCGCATCAGCACGATCAAGGTCAAGGTGCCGCCGTTGCGCGAGCGCTTTGATGATCTCGTCCTGTTGGCTGACGAATTCCTGCGGCGCTATTGTGGCAAATATAACAAACCGATTCGCGGCATATCGCCATCGGCTTTCGCCTTGATGTCGCGTTATCACTGGCCCGGCAACATCCGAGAACTCGAAAGCGTCGTCGAGCGCGCCGTGCTCTTCTGCTCGGCAGACCATCTCCAGCCGGAGCATTTGCCGGAGCACATGCAAAGCGCACGGGCGAAGAATCTCGCATTCGAGATCCCGCCTTACCTGACGCTTGAGGAGATCGAGCGTGAAGTCATCCAGCAGACGTTGACGCGAACCGGAGGAAACGTCAAAAAAGCCGCGCAAATCCTCGCCCTTCATCGCCCGACGCTCTACCGCAAGCTGAAACGCTTTCGCCTCTTTGCCAGCAGCGCGGATGCGAGTTGAAGGCGGCAGCCGCCATCGGTTTGCGCAGCGCGCCATAGTCTTCTAAAATCCCCTTATCTCTCCCTCTTCATTTTGCGGATGGCAACGGGTGATCATGCAAGCGGTCTCTTTCATGCCGGGTGAGCCAATTAGAGCAGATATAAATTGGATTAAGCCGCAATCATGTAGGGGAGGCCCTCTGTGGCCTCCCCAGACTGCGCCTGCGTACACTGGGGCGACCACAGAGGGTCGCCCCTACATGCTAAACCGATTTGAAAACCGCTATAAATCGCTAACTGGTTTGAGCAAGGAATCGGGCGGCATAGCAGTTGCCGACTGGTTGTTGAATTTCTCTGTTTAGCCCGACACACTACTTGTCCGAAATAGCCGGATTGCGCAGCGTCGCGCGCGACCGCGCCAGGGCTCGGACGAGCCACCGCAAGCCCGCAGTAATGAGATAGGCACGCATCCGAAGAACTTCGGACAAAGGTAGGAAGATGGAGGTTTTGATTATTGATGATGAGCAAAGCATCACTGATGCCCTGCAGATTATCCTGTGCGACAGCGGCCATACGGTTGCCATCGCCGCCACAGGGCGCGACGGCCTGAACCAGGCAAGCCGGAAGCGTTATGACGTGACAATTACCGACCTGCGCTTGCCGGATATATCGGGCCTTGACTTGTTAAGCCTCCTTCGCCGCCGCGAGCCGTCTTGCTTTATCATCGTCATCACTGCGCATGGGACGCCGGAGATTGCCGCGGAATCTCTCAGACGTGGCGCTTTCCATTTCTTGTGCAAACCTTTCCAGCCCGCCGACATCCTCACTTTAATCGACGAAGTTTCGACCAAGACCGGCAGGCCGGCTTTGGATTAGCCAGAGAAGCTGCCACCAAGACACACAGAACATGGTGCTTTTTCGTGTCTTGATGCCTTGGTGGCAAAGCACAAATCGCTTCAGGTCTGTGATGTTCTATACTGAAACATCTCTGCCTCTCTCGTGACACAGTGTAAAACATCTCTCACGCTCACCGATCTGCGATGCCTTGAGAGTACTTCCATAGAAGACGCTCGCTTAGGCGCAGGAGCGACCGAGGGCACATGGATTGCCTCCTGCCCGGTTGTCATGCCCGCGTCTGCCTCACCAGCTCACCAGGGCATGAATTCACCGAACAAAAGGGAAAGCGTAGCTGGAACGAACTGACTCGCAGGCGTGCTCTGTCTATGGCCGCTTGTGTCTGAGCGATCTCCGGCTCGTTTATGGACTATTCACATCCACGCGCAGATGACCGCGCCTCAGTCTTCGTATGTCTTCACGTCTGGCGACCCACAACCACGAAGCGAGCCTTGCGGCAACCGCCAGAGCACAGGCACTCGCTTCCCGTTCACTTTCAAGGAGAGAGGACATGATAACGAACTTCCCCATTCGATTTTGCAGGATGGTTGTTGTGACGCTTGGCATCGCCGCGCTGATGTTGCTGGCACACGCCCGCCCGGCGGCGGCGCAAACCTGCAACGCCAACAACCAGAAGACCGCCAATGTCGTGGCACTCGATCAGCCGTTCTTCTGGAACCGCCTCGGCGCGGTGCAACCGCAGGGAATGATCTTCGCTCTGAAAGGCGATGTAATCAACAAGAGCGGCAACCCCCTTGACCCGTTGACGCCGGGGCAGGTCATGCTCAAACCGACGAAGCGGCCCCGCCCGCTCGTCCTTCGCATGAACGTCGGCGAGTGTTTAACGATCAACTTCCAAAACCTGTTGAGCCCGACGAAAGCGGACGAAGAACAGCCCGCGACCCGGTGGGCTTCGGTACGGGCTCTGGGCATGCAGTTGATCACAGGCATCAGCCACGACGGCTCGTATGTCGGCCAGAATGCCAACAGCCTGGTCGCGCCCGGCGGCATCCATCCCTACACGTTTTATGCCGAGCGCGAAGGCCCGCATATGCTTTACAGCGCCGGCACGACGACCGGCGGCGAAGGCGACGGCGGCTCGCTGAACGATGGTCTTTTCGGCGCGATCAACGTTGAGCCGCAATCCGCCGAATACTACCGCAGTCAGGTGACGGCGGCAGACCTGGCGCTGGCCGCAAGCCAGAGCCCGCCACTGCCCGATGGCCATCCGAAGATCAACTACAACGCCTGTTATCCTGACGGCAAGGATTGCTCGACCCAGGTGGTTAGAAACCCCAAGCCGATTCTCAAGATGTTCAACGGCAATAAGGAGATCGTTCACTCGGACTTGACGGCCATCATCACTGGCCCGAATGCCGGCAACATCACGCCAACCTACCCGACCGTGAAAGTCACGCCGAACCGGCAGAAGCCGTTCCGCGAGTTCACCATCATCTATCACGACGAGATCGGCGCGGTGCAAGCCTTTCCGCAGTTCGAGCAGACCAAGGGCCTTGCGCCGAATGACGTGCTGAAGTTCACGCTGCACAGCGTGCGCGACGCCTTTGCCATTAACTATGGCACGGGCGGCATCGGCGCAGAGATACTGGCCAACCGCCTCAAGGTCGGCCCGATGTTCGATTGCACGGACTGCGCCTTTGAAGAGTTCTTCTTATCATCGTGGACCGTCAGCGATCCTGCGCAGGTCGTCAACGTCCCGGCGAATTCGCCATGCACAATCAATCAACTGCGACACCCGGACGACTTCGGCGGCTGCACGCCGACGCCTGGACGCAAAGCGCAAAAAGTCCTCTACCCGGATGATCCGAGCAACGTCTATCACAGCTACATCGGCGATCATGTGAAGTTCCGCGTGCTGCACGGCGGCTCGAAGGAGCATCACATACATCATCTGCACGCGCACCAGTGGCTGCGCACGCCTGACAGTGATAACTCCAATTACCTCGACAGCCAGGCGCTCGGCCCCGGCTATTCGTTCACCGCAGAGATCACTTATAACGGCAGCGGCAATCGCAATCAGACGGTCGGCGATGCGATTTTCCATTGCCATTTCTACCCCCACTTTGCGCAAGGCATGTGGTCGCTGTGGCGCAATCACGATGTCTTTGAAGTCGGCACGGCGCTGGATGAAAAAGGCATACCGGCTCCCGGCAGCCGTGCGCTGCCCGATGGCGAAATCCTTGCCGGCACGCCTATCCCTGCCATCGTGCCGATGCCGACTTATCCGATGGCCCCGCTGCCGCAGCGCCAGGTGAGCATCGTCAACGGCCAGGTAGTCTTAGGCACGGTCACCGCGCTGCCGGGCAATCCCGGCTACCCTTTCTTCGTTTCCGCCCTCGCCGGGCATCTGCCGCCGGGGCCGCCGCTGGATTTCGCCATAGACCCGAATACCAATCTGCCGATTGACGGCGGCTTGCCGCGCAACGTCATTTCTGGCGGCATCACCAACGAGGTTCACAATCGCCTGTCCTTCCAGAAGACGCTGGTCAACGTGAATGCCGAAGAGCGGCCTGAGACCGGCACGCCCGAAGAGGTCGCCGCCATGCAGTTCCACGCGGCGGCTTCGTGGCCGACTTTCCTGCCCGACGGCACGGTCGCCAACTTTATCACCAACGGCAAGCCTGCGGTTGCGGGCGCGCCTTTCGCCGATCCGTGCAAAGGCGATCCGATCACCCCCAATCCGACGATTCGTAACATTATTTACAAAGCGGCTGCCATCCAGTTCGATCTGAAGCTCAACAAGTCGGGCTGGCATACGCCACAAGCCCGCATACTGACCTTGTGGAATGACGTAGCGCCGACGCTGAACGGCTCGAAGCCTGCGGAACCGCTCTTCTTCCGCGCCAACACCTGGGACTGCATCACCTACTGGCACACCAGCCTGTTGCCGCGCGATTACGTGCAGGATGACTTCCAGGTGCTGACGCCGACGCCGGTCATCGGCCAGCACATTCACCTGGTGAAATTCGACGTCACCGCATCAGACGGTGCTGCCAACGGCTTCAACTACCTGGACGGCACAAACGCGCCAGAAGAGACACGCGCCAGGATCGCCGCCATCAACGCCTTCGGCGGCTTGAAGAAATATAACCAGAACACGCGCGTCACCCTGACGGCGAAGCCGCATCCGTTCTTCGTCACCGCCGCTTACAACGGCGCGCAGACGACCATACAGCGCTGGTTCGTTGACGATACGCTCAACGTGCTCGGCCAGGATCGCACGCTGCAAACCGTCTTCACGCACGATCACCTCTCGCCTTCGACGCATCAGGAGGTTGGCCTTTACGCCGGCCTGGTGGTTGAAAAGACCAACGCTCACTGGTTGAACAATGAGAACGGCACGTTGCTCGGCAATAGTCCGCCGAGCATACCGTGCGGCACCGCGCTGAACTGCGACGGCGGGCCGACAAGCTGGCAAGCCGTCATCCAACTGCCGGTCGCCACCGACAGCTTCCGCGAATACCTGCTGGAGTTTGCTGATTTCCAGCTTGCTTATTACAGGGATGGCGGCATCGAAGGCGGTGTTCCCGTAGCCGATATCAAGAATGCCATCAACCCGCCGGCCAAGCAGGAAGCGGCTCTGCCGGTCAATATAGAAAAAATTCCGGTCAACGATCCGTGCCCGGACGGCAAGAACTCGCCGCCGTGCCCGGAAGCCGTTGCGGCTGCCGACCCCGGAACCATGACGGTCAATTATCGCAACGAGCCGGTTGCCCTGCGCGTCTGGGATCCGCAGACACGCCAACAGGCAAGCGGCGCGGCGGGCGATCTGTCTATGGTTTTCCGCTCGAACGTCAACCGGCAATTATCGGAGTTGAACGATCCGCCGTCAGCGTGGGTGGTCAAGCCGCTATCGAGCGGCGTGCTGACGGGCGACCCGGCGACGCCGTTGATGCGCGCTTATCAGAAGGACAACGTCAGAGTCCGCGTCCTTGTCGGCGCGCACGAAGAAGGCCACAACTTCAGCATCAATGGCGCGCGCTGGCTCTTCGAGCCGGGCGTGCAGACTTCCGGCTATCGCAACAGCCAGATGATGGGCATCTCTGAGCATTTTGAATTCGATATGCCGCGCTTCATCAATCCCTTCGGCCAATCCGAGCGCCCGTTCGGCGATTTCCTCTATGCGCCGGGCTCGGCAACCGACGACTTGTGGAATGGTATCTGGGGGATATTACGTTTGTACCGCGATGCTCAGCCGAATCTGATCACCGTACCGGCCAACTCGTTTTCGTTTGCGCCGCCAGGAAACCCCGACCCGAACGTGACGACGCGCGTCTCGGTCGATCTCGATGCGGCTAATGATCCCGATACGCCGACGACCACACAGGCGGCGAACATTGCCTCGAATGATACGTCGGTGGCAGACCCGACAGACATCGAAAGCGATCCGGGAACGGCGTCATCGCCACAAGCCTTTGCAGCGCCAGCCGATCCACCGGCCATCACGGCTTCGGGGCGAATCGGCATCTTCGAGAAAGGCGCGTGTCCGTTGAGCGCTTCAACGCCGCTGCGAATCTTCGATGTGACGGCGATTCTGGCGCGCGACATATTGCCCATCGAGCCGGTCACCGGCACGCGAACGTTGGTCTATAACAATCGCAACACCATTGTAAATCGCATAGACCCCCTCGCGCCGCCTGAGACGCAGGCCGGGCCGCTGCACGATCCGACGGCGATTCTGTTCGTGCGCACGATAGACCTGCAACCCGACCCGACCCGCCCTGGCCAGCTTCGGCTAAAAACGAACCTGCGCGCCGAGCCGCTCATTCTGCGCGCCAACGCCGGCGATTGCATTGCGGTTGTCCTGCGCAATCGTCTGCCGGTGAATCCGCCTGATCTGGATGGCTGGAACACCTTGCCGCTATTGCTCGACGATTTGGGCGGCATCTTCGATCCGTTCAACGCCAATCAACTCAAGCCGTCGAAGCACGTCGGCTTGCACCCGCAGTTGCTGACTTACAATGTGCATCGCAGCGACGGCAACAACGTCGGCTTCAATCGCATTTCGACGGCGGCTCCGGGCGGCATCCAAACTTACCTGTGGTATGCCGGTATACAGAGTATTACGACCAGTGGCGCGATCTCCTTCAAGCCGGCTGAATTCGGCGCGACCAATCTGGTGCCGTCCGACCGCATCAAGCACACCAATAAAGGCGGCTTCGGCGCGCTGATCGTCGAGCCTAGCGACTCAACCTGGACGGTAGACACAGATGCGTCGGCGGCTCCGCCGAACACCGGCGTGACGCGCGCTTCGGCAACCGTGAATAACGCCACGACCGGTTCTTTCAGGGAATTCGTCACGCTATTCCAGACCGACGTCAATCTCCGCTACAAGAGCGGCGACGCCGTCAAGAGTGTCTCTGACGACGATGATCCTGAAGATTCGGCGCAGAAGGGCGTCAACTACCGCACAGAGCCTTTGTGGTTCCGCATGGGTTACCTGCCGCAGACGCCCTTCACCATCACTCGCGATCAAAACTTCTTCGATGTGCTGTCCAACAACAAGGTGGGTGGCAATCCGGTGACGCCGATCTTCACGGCGCTGCCGAATCAGGCCACACGCTTCCGTTCCTTGAATCCGGGCGGCCATGCGCGCAACAACGTCTTCACGCTGCACGGCCACATCTGGGAGGAAGAGCCCTGGACGAACGTTAGCGGTTTCAATATCGGCACGAACCCGCTCTCGGAGTGGAAGGGCGCGCAGTACGGCAACGGCGCGACCAGCCATGACAACTTCCTGCTGAAGAACGGCGCAGGCGGAAAGGCAGGTGTTCAAGGCGATTTCCTGTATCGCACTTTCCAATCGTTCCAGTTCGACGGCGGCATCTGGGGAATCTTCCGCGTACAAAGTTCTCCCTCGCCTTAGTTCATTGTTTTGACTCAAAGGGGCGCAGTCTCACAGGGCCTGCGTCCCTCTTTTCAAGGGACTAAAAATGACCACGATGAGATACCGCGCCAACCGCATCGCCGGCTTTCGCAACGATGCGGTCATTGCTGTTTTAACCTTGGCGATGGCCTTTGCGCCGGTTCAAGCGCGAGTCCGCCAAACGCAAAATCCCACCGAACCGCAAAAGGCGACTGCCGAGCCGAAGAAAGAGTCTGCCTCTGTGCCGGTTTCAACGACAGGCAAAGACAAGCCGGATGCGACGGAGGCCAACAAAAATTCTGGCCGCCTGGTGCAATCCGGCATAGCCATCGAATACGCCGTAGAACCGGTGTCGGATGCCAGTCACACGAGTTTAACCGGCGGCGATGATGCTCGTGTGCAATTCAGAATTACCGATGCGGCGACTAACAACCCTGTGACAGGCTTGCGCCCCGCCGCCTGGCTCGATTATCGCGAAAGCAAGCAGCCGTTGGCGGCGGATAGGGAATGCCGCGAAAAGGTCAAGGCCTTCACACAGGGCAGTTTCACTGCTCGACCGGACGTCGATTTGAACTCTTACTACATACTGGCGCTCAACCGCGAAGCGAGCATATCGGTTATCGACCCTATCGTCAGCTTCGGCTCCAGCAAGCTGTTCGCCCTCGTTCTGTTGAATAATCCCGGTGAAGACTGGGTGCTCAGTCGCGACGGGCGAAAGCTGTTTGTCACCATGCCTATGTCGAATCAAGTCGCCGTCGTCGATACGGCAACGTGGAAGGTGGCGACCAACATCGAGATCGGCGCACGACCGGGACGCATCGTTCTGCAAAAAGATCAGAAGTACGTTTGGGCCGGCGATATGCCGATGACTGCCGCGCCCTCTGGCGTCACCGTCATTGACACAGCCAGTCAGAAAGTTGCCGCACGCATCCTGACAGGCACGGGCAGGCATGAAGTAGCCCTGACCGCTGATGATCGCTTTGCCTTCATCAGCAACACTGGCGAAGGCACTGTGTCGATCATTGATGTGGCGAAGCTCACAAAAATCAAGGATGTCAAAGTTGGTGTGACGGCCACCTCGCTGGCTTACTCGCCGTTGAGTAAAGCCGTCTATGCGATTGATGAGACGACCGGGGCGATGATTGCTATTGATGCGCAGAGTCTTGAACCCGTCGCGCGCTTGAGTGTGAAGCCGGGCATAAACCTGATACGCATCGCGCCGGGTGGCCGCTTTGGTTTCATCTTGAACACGAAAGTGGACACGGCACAGATCTTTGACACGGCGAGCAACCGGCTGCTGCACACGGTTAAGGTTGGACTGCGGCCCGATCAGATCGTTTTCACAGAAGCTTATGCATACGTCCGTTCGCTCGGCTCCGATGAGGTCTTGCTACTTTCATTAAAAGACCTCGACAAGGTTGCTTCGGTACAACCGACGCACATTCCTGCGGGGCAGGGAGCCCCTGAGATAGCCGGTCAGACGACGGCTGCCGCCGCCATCACGGCGACGCCTGAGACCGGCGCGGTGCTGATTGCCAACCCGGCAGATCAGACGATCTACTACTACACCGAAGGCATGACAGCGCCGATGGGCAATTTTCAAAACTACCGCCGTGAACCGCGCGGCGTGATGGTAGTGGATCGCAGCATACGAGAAACTTCGCCCGGCGTTTATTCCGCGAACCTCAAGCTGCCGCAAGGTGGACATTACGATCTCGCCTTCCTGCTCGATTCGCCGCGCGTCGTCAACTGCTTCGATCTCTCTGTCAATGAGAATCCGCAAATGGCCCGGCGCGATAACGAACCGCCGCTTCGTGTGCAATACCTTGTGAAGACAGTGAACGTTCGCCCGCATGAAAGTTTCACTCTGCAAGTTCGTTTGCGCGACACGAAGACGGGAGCCGCCAGAAGCGACCTGAAAGATGTTGGGGTGCTGACGTTTCTCGCGCCGGGCATCTGGCAAGAGCGCCAGTGGGCGAAAGGGCTCGGCGATGGCGTTTATGAAATCAGCTTTGTGCCGCCCGACGAAGGTATCTACTACGTCTTCGTCTATTGCCCGTCTCTGAAGATCAAGCTGAACCAATTGCCTTTCATCACGCTGGATGGACGCCCGCAAGTCGACGACGCGGCGACGAAAACCGGGGCCAAATCTGCGCAGCAATAACCTTCGAATTCGTGTAGCGCAATCTGACAGATTGCGCGCGCCAATGCGCAGGCGTAATGACAGGCGCAAGCTAACAGCTTGCGCTACATCGAAAAGGAGCATGGTAATGATTCGTACATTAAGGCGAATGAGAAAGCCGATGCCGGCGCGCACAGGTCTTACCCTGCTGCTTGTGCTGACGGCGCTCTCCCTGTTGACCTTGAAGGTTCCGGCTCAAACCACGGAAACGCAGAACAAGAGTCAGGCCGCAGCGCATTGCGAACAACACAAGAACATGAACATGGACGCGCCGCAATCAGCGCGGGTTGATACCAGCCGGCCTGCCATTCCAGACGTGCCGGTGATCGATCAGGATGGCAAGCGACTGAACTTTTATACGGACCTGGTGAAGGGTAAAGTCGTAGCGATCAATTTTATCTTTACGACCTGCACGACGATTTGCCCGCCGCTCGGCGCAACCTTTGCCAAAGTCGGCACGCTCGGCGGCGAACGCTTCGGCACGGACTTTCACCTGATTTCGATCAGCATCGATCCCACGACCGATACACCGCAACGCTTGAAGGCGTGGTGCGAAAAGTTCAATGCGAAGCCGGGCTGGACGCTGGTGACCGGCCAGAAGGAAGACATCAACAACTTGCTGAAAGCGCTCGGCGGCTTCAGCGCCAGCCTACGCGATCACACGCCTGCGGTGCTGATCATCAATGACGCGCAAGGCTCGATGACGCGCGCCTATGGGCTTGCGCCGCCGGCAAAGCTCCTCAGCATCATCGATGTGGCGAGCAAAGCGTTGACCGCTGATTCAATGACTCAAGAGGAGGAGAAGAAATGACCAGACGCATGTGGTTAATCACGATGGCGCTGGCCGGTGTTGTCTGTTTGCTCAAGCCAGCGATTGGGCTGGCGCAAGCAGGGGCAGCGGACAAACCGGCCAGCGCAACGGCACAAGCGGGCCTTTCGCCTGCGGCCAAGTATTTCACAGATGTGCCGTTGATTGATCAGGACGGTAAAGAGCTGCGGCTTTACCAAGACCTCATCAAGGATAAAGTCGTCATCATCAATTCCATGTTCACCTCCTGCAACAGCGTCTGTCCGCCGATGACCATGAACCTGCAACGCATTCAAGACTGGCTCGGCGACCGGCTCGGCAAAGAGGTTGTCATTCTATCGTTCAGCGTCGACCCGGCAACCGATTCGCCGCAAACCCTGAAAGCCTTTGCCAACAAGTACAATGCCCGACCGGGATGGCACTTTCTCACCGGCAAGAAAGAGAATCTAGAATTCGCCATCCGCAAGCTCGGCCTCTACGTCGACACACGCGAGGATCATTATGTGGTGATGCTGATCGGCAATGATCGCACTAACCTGTGGAAGAAAGCCCTTGGCATGGCGCGTGCCGATGCGCTCATCGAAATTGTTGAGAGCGTGCTCAACGATCAACCCGGCAAAGCGAAGTAGCGCCGAGGTGGCCGAACGGCGGCTGCCGCTGAAAGGTCTTAGAATGTGTTTTGAAATTCCAAGCTCCGTAGGAGCGCAATGTTTATAGATAGGGATGAGTGATTGAGTCCAAGCTGCGTAGGAGCGCAATGTTGACATTGCGCTCCTACGGAGCTTGATGAAACTATGCGACTGGCCTTCTATAAACATTACGTGCCTACGGCACTCATTTCAAAACCCGCTCTTAAAGGAGCATCAATGCTTGGTGCAATCAGACGATTGACTTTACTGGCAGGATTCTTGTTCATCGCCTCGCTGCTGGGCGGCGCGCTCGCCCAATCGTCTACGCCTGCGCCGCTGACGGCGCAGGAAAAGCGCGGCAAACAGATTTACCTGCGCGCCAGCAGTGCTTCAGGCAGGCCGGTCACCGCTTATCTGGGCGACCCGCCGATTGAGGTGCCGCCGAGCGCCATGACCTGCGCAGGTTGCCACGGCCTCGATGGCCAGGGCAAGCCCGAAGGCGGTGTCGTGCCCTCTAACATCACCTGGGAATCGCTGGCCAAGCCTTATGGCGATGTGGCGGCGAGCGGCAGAAAACATCCGCGCTACACCGAGCGCGCCATTGAGCTTGCCGTTACAAAAGGGCTTGATCCCGCAGGCAATCGGCTCGGCACAGCGATGCCGCGATACGACATCGCGGCGGAAGATCTCGTCGATCTGATTACTTATCTGAAGCGTGTGGGCAGCGATCTTGATCCGGGAATCTCGCCCGCGAGTCTCCGCATCGGTACGTTCATCCCCGCCGACGGCGCGATGGCTGAGGCGGGTGAAGCCGCCGCCGCGCTGCTGACCGCCTATTTCGATGAGGTCAATAGTCAGGGCGGGGTTTATAACCGCAGGCTTGAGTTGCGCGTCGCTCGCCTGCCGAAAGATCACGCCGCCGAGCGCGTCGAACGATTCATCAAAGACGAGCAAGTCTTCGCGCTGGCCGCGTCATTCATTGCCGGCTCGGAACATGCGATAGCTGCGCTGATGGAGAGCGAAGAGACGCCGCTGGTTGCGCCTTTGACGTTGCTGCCGGAAACCGTGTTTCCGCTCAATCGCCGCGTCTTTTATCTGTACGCCGGCCTCAACGAGCAATCACGGATCCTTCTGCATTTTGCCAGACAGAAGTCGCGCAATGCCGCGCACTTTGCATTTATCGCACCGGCAGAAGAGTTGAACCGCACGCTGGTCGCAAGCGTTGAAGACGAGAGCCGTAAGCTGGGCGTTTCGTTGAACCGTAAGATTGAATACAAAACGTCGCACTTCGACGCCGCGCTCGTCGCCAGGCAATTGAGCGGCATCGAAGCGATACTCTTCCTGGGTTCATCGACTGAAGCCAGGGCGCTGCTCGATGAAGCCGATAAGCTGGGCCTGACGTTCGATCTCTTCTTGCCCGGAGCGTTTGCTGGCCGCGAGCTTTTTGCCGCGCCGCGCCGCTTTGAAAAACACATCTTTCTCTCTTTCCCGACACTGCCGACAGATCAAAGCAAATTGACGCTGCTGGAGTTGAGCGTCCTGGCAGAGCGGCACCAGTTGTCTACCAAACACCTGGCCGTGCTGATGTCTGCCTTCAGCGCCGCACGGCTGCTGGTTGAAGGCTTGAAGTTATCAGGCCGTGACCTGAGCCGTGAAAAACTGATTACGGCGCTGGAAGGGTTTTACAAGTTCGAGACGGGACTGACGCCGCCAATCACTTATGGCCCGAACCGGCGCATCGGCGCAATGGGCGCTTACGTGGTTGCTTTGGAGCTTGAAAACAGGGGATTCACCCCGGCGAGCGATTGGCTCGCCCTCGATTGAGGCAACCATCATAGGAGGATTAAAGAGGCAATGAAACGATCAATGACCTTGCTGCTTTTAGGAATTCTGGCGAGCAGTACGATGGCCCAGACGACAGCCAGCCAGACGGCAAAGCAGGTTACGCGGAACAGCTCAGCGCAAGCTGTTCAAACGGCTACAGCGCCAACCGCGCCAAAGGCGAGCGCGATAAGCTGCGGCTGTGAAGGCGAGCCGCCGCCTGAAGTCTTGGCTATCGTCAATGGCGCGAAGATCACCGCTAAAGAGGTGGATGATGCGCTCCGCATGCCGTTGGCGGAAATTCAGCGACAGGTCACAGAGGCGCGGCGGCTTGAGCTTGATCTGCAAATCAACTCGCGCTTGCTCGACGCCGAAGCCAAAAAGCGCGGCAAGACCTCTTCACAGGTGCTCGAAGAAGAGGTGCTTGCCAAAGTTAAAGCGCCGACCGAGGCGGATGTCAAAGCGTACTTCGATCAGCATAAAGAACAGATGGATTCCGCCTTTGAGGATGCCAGGCCATACCTTGCTGATTATCTGCGCAGCCAGCGGCAGGCAGAGATCGCGAAAGCTTTTGCGGAGCGGCTGCGCGCCGCCGCTGATCTCAAGGTATTGGTGCGCGAGAGTACGCCGCCGCAAACTGCGCCTGATCGTGACCGCATCTTTGCGATGCTCAACGGCCAGGCCATTACTTCGGCCAACATCGAAGATACCTTGCAGCCGTTGCTGATGCAGGCACAAAAACAGATCTATAACCTCAGAAAAACGCATCTGGATTTGAGGATCAACGACCTCTTGCTGGAGCAGGAGGCGCAAAAGCGCAAGCTGACTGCGCGCGCCGTTATCGAAGCCGACGTGCTGCCGAAAGTGAAGAAAATTACTGAAGCCGATGCCCGCCAGTTTTATGAAGGCAATAAAGAGCGCCTCCTCGGAGACTTCGCGCAACTGCGTGACCAGCTCATTCAGTATCTCGCCGAGAACGAACGACAAAGGGCGCAGCTTGCCTTTGCAGACCGCCTGCGCAGCGCCGCCGTCGTGCAGATCTTTTTGAAAATACCGGAAGTGCCGCGCCTGACGATTGCTATGGATGACCAGCCGTGGAAGGGCGGCGAGCATGCGACGGTGACGATTGTCGAGTTCACCGATTATCAATGCGCCAGTTGCGCCCAGGCCCAGCCAATCATTGAAGACTTGCTGAAGGAATATGGCGACAAAGTGAAGCTGGTTGTCCGTGACTTCCCGCTCAGTCGCCATGCGCAAGCCTTCAAGGCAGCCGAAGCCGCCGAAGCCGCGCGCCAGCAGGGGAAGTACTGGGAATACAGCGCCCTGCTGTTTCAAAACCAGCAGAACCTGGAAGCGAGCAAGCTCAAGGAATACGCCACACAGGCTGGCCTTGATCGCCAAGCCTTCGACGAATCACTCGATGCCGGCAAGTTTGCCGAAAGCATTCAGCGCGACATACGCGACGGCAAGGCGCTCGGCATCAGCGCCACTCCGGCGCTGTTTGTCAACGGCAAGCCGCTCAATGAACGAACACGCGAAGCCTTGAAAGAAGCCATTGAATCGGCTCTCAAAGATAGGGGGGCGAACTGATGCGTCGGCGGCGCTAAATCAGAGGGCAAGGGAAAGGCAGACTCGCTTATATGGAGTGCGGCGACTGGTCACCGCTTTCTCTTGGCGATGCGTAAAAGCTGCGACAAGTCAAAGCACTCCAAATGCTGCCGCCCTCCCTTTCTCTTGCGGGTTTATTTAGAGCAGATTTCAATTGGATTAAGCCGCAATCATGTAGGGGAGGCCCTGCGGTGGCCTCCCCAGACTGCGCTTGCCTACACTGGGGCGACCACAGAGGATCGCCCCTACATGCTAAACCGATTTGAAAACCGCTATAGATGAATGATTCAGATGAGCTAAACCACAGAGATCGCCACAAAGGCGCAAAGACACAAAGAATCATTATGTTCTTTGTGTCTTTGCGCCTTTGTGGCAAGCAACCGTTATGGCAAGGCTCGATTTATGATGCAGTTGCGCCACCGCAGCTTGAGCCCGCGCCCGCTGTGCAGCCGTAACAGTGATTCGCCGTGTTGATGCGCCGCCCGATCAAGGCCGCGAGATCGAATTCGCTAATCGTCTGCGGTAAGCCGTTCACCAGCGGCAACTCAATCATCTGATTGAAGTCGCAATCATAGAGCCGCCCATCCCAACTCACGCTGATCAAATCCCTGCACATCAAACCTTCAACCGTTGCCGGATTGAAGCTGGCCACGAGTTTCTGCATATAGCGTTCGTAATTGCCCGAACGCCGCAGGTAATCAAGAAAACGGCTGATGGGCATGTTGGTAATGGTGTAGAGATGATTGAAGGCGACGCCATAGCGCGTCAGTAGTTCGCGCTTAAAGTCGCGCTCGATGCCGGCTTGATTCGGCGGCAGAAACGCGCCCACAGGATTGTAGACCAGGTTGAGCAACAGTCCCGTCTCTTCTAATCCGAAGCCCACTTCATTCAATTGACGCAGGGCGATGAGGCTCTTATCGAATACGCCCGCCCCACGCTGCGCGTCGGTTTGCTGCGCCAGGAAGTAAGGCAGCGAGGCGATGACTTCAACTCGATGCTCGCGGAAGAACTCCGCCAGATGCGTCTTGCCTTCGACAAATTGCACGGTGAGGTTGTGGCGAACCAGAACGCGCGCGCCAGCTTTGCGAGATTCAATCACCAGATACTCGAAATGCGGATTGAGTTCCGGCGCGCCGCCTGTGATGTCAACCGTCGGAATGCGAAAGCGGCGCACCGCTGTGAGCACCTGCTCGACGGTTTCCTCGGTCATGCTCTCTTTGCGATTCGGGCCGGCGTCAACGTGACAATGCTTACAGGCTTGATTGCACACCTTGCCGACATTGACCTGTAGCGTCGTAAGCCCACCGGCGCGCAACTCAGAGTGACCGTGCGCCGCGAGCGAGTCTTCGAAAGATTTAATCGACAGAACCGGCAAACTCATCAGCCTTCTCCGTGCAGATGCACAAGGGCAAGCAATTTACATCGACACTTTGTTGACCGCGTTATGCGCCTGTATGCCGTGAATCAACGCCGCGCCGCCGCGAATCGCCGAGGCCATGTGAATGGCTTCGGTCATCTGCTCCATGTTCGAGCCGGCCTCGAGACAGGCTTTGGCGTAGGCATCAATGCAATAAGGACACTGCAAGGCATGGGCAACCGCCAGGCCGATGAGCGCCTTCTCACGTCTTGAGAGCGCGCCGTCCTGTTGCACG
The DNA here is from genome assembly GCA_039648975.1 of Blastocatellia bacterium. Taxonomy (GTDB): domain Bacteria; phylum Acidobacteriota; class Blastocatellia; order UBA7656; family UBA7656; genus DATENM01. The sequence continues at coordinate 1,367 of JBBWZK010000314.1, read as the reverse complement.
GCGTCATACCAGGCCATGAATTTTTCAAACAGGTCGGGCCGGTGTTTGCCGATCTCGCCGAAGCGCTCAAGATCGTCTTCTTCGTAATAATGCATGATCGCTCCTTATCATTGAATTGGTGGCGGCGCGAAGAGAATCATACAAGGCGTCGAATGATAATTAAAGTGCCAGCGAATTAAATCATCAGGTGTTTGAAAGCCGTGCGACAAGACACCTCGGCTGTAAGCAATGCGGACAGCGAGTGCGTGAAGGAGAAGTGAAAACTAGCAAAAACCCCAGAAAAATCAGGAAAATTTGTTTTTACTCTGGCTGTGTTCGCGTGGCACGATGATTGAATTAGTATCCGCCGAGTTCGGAAATTGATCGAACACTCACAAGCGTCCACAGACACGCACGGTCGATTGAATATTAATATTTTTACACTTGACGTGGCGGTGTCAGATAGTTTGTGAGGTAAGAGGGGGTCGCAAGGCCCCCTCTTTCGACTTCACCCAGTGTTGACGCACTGGGCATTATGCTGTCACCCGCTTCGCGGGTTGAGTATTGCCCTTTCAAAACTCGCGCTCAAGTCTTACTTCTTCCGCTGCCATGAAAAAAGTTCGCTTTCGACCTGCATAAATTCGCCGGATAGCTATAATAACTATATGCCGTGCGACATTCGTGGCAGTCTCGCGCCGGCAGCAACCTCTTCCGAAATCAAACTCAGCGAGCGTTCGCATCGCCATCAGATAGGCGAAGCGCAAGGCTCGAAACAACTAAGGAGGGATTCAATGGCAACAGGGTCGTACAAACCCAAGCAGTTCGATCTCAGCGGACTCAACGGCATCTCCGACCAGACGCTGGAAATGCATTTCAAGCTGTATGAAGGCTACGTTACCAACACCAACCTGCTGACTGAAAAAATCACCGGGATGTTCAAGAGCGGACAGGGCACGCCGGCGGACTTTCCGGCTTACTCGGAACTGACGCGCCGCCTCGGCTTCGAGTACAACGGCATGGTGCTGCATGAATATTACTTCGCCAATATGAAGCGCGGCGGCGGCGCGGGTGACCCCGACAAAGGCTCGGCGTTTTTCAAAGCGGCTGAAACAAGCTGCAGCGGTTACGACACTTGGAAGGCTGATTTCGTCAGCGTCGGCAAGATGCGCGGCGTCGGCTGGGCGGTCTGTTATCAAGACCCGGCGACCGGCCAGTTGTCGAACCACTGGATCACGCTGCACGAGGTCAACAATATCGCCGGCTTCACGCCGATTCTGGTGATGGACGTGTGGGAACACGCCTTCCTGCTCGATTACAAGCCCGCCGAGCGGCCAAAGTATATCGAAGCCTTCTTCTCCAACATAGATTGGGACGCGGTGGAAGCCCGG
>JBBWZK010000285.1:0-3572 GCA_039648975.1 Blastocatellia bacterium | reverse complement strand
GCCAGTCGCAGGGCGAGCGCCGGGGCTGGGGCTACGCCTTTGCTGGAGTCGGCGGCAACACGGGCTTCAATTCAGGTGCGCGCTTCACGGCGGGCGGCGGCGGCGAGGTGTTGTTCTATCGCGGCTTGGGAATTGGTGGAGAACTCGGCTACCTGTCATCGCCTTCGAGCGTCGGCAACGGCATCGGCATCGGCTCGGTCGATCTGGCCTATCACTTCAACCACTCTGGCAAGATCGCGCCATTTGTCACGGGCGGCGCATCGGTGGCCTTTGCCGACGGCGGGTCGGCGGGCGGCGGCAACTTCGGCGGCGGCATTCAATACTGGCCGAAAGATCACCTCGGTCTGCGCTTCGAGGTGCGCGATCATGTCTTCTCAAGCGACAGCCCGCACCTGTTCACCTTCCGCGTCGGCGTGACGTTCCGATGAATTCTGTTGAATCACAATGAGGAGGAGAAGGCATGCCAAAGAGAATGATGGCTATATCTCTGTTGCCAGTGATTTGTGTGGCGGCGACAGGCGCACGGGCCGATACTAAAGCGGATAAGGCGGCAATCAGCGTTCAGGAAATTCAAAGCCAAGTCGTCGAAGCGCAGCGTAAGTACGACCGTGTTATCATCAACCTCAAGAACGGCAAGAGTGTCAGCGGCACGGTCTGGGTGAAGGATGAGCAAAGCTTCTCGGTCATCAAGCGGCACGATCCCTTTGGTACGGGCGATTCCGTAGAAATCAAGTTTTCCGAAGTGGCGTCCATCCAGGGGCGCAACCCTGTGGTCAAATCCTTAAAGCGAGTAGGCATCATGCCAGTGGTCGCTGCCTTAACCGTGGTTGTCCTGCCGACCTGCCTCATTTCCGGTCTGTTTCATCGCCCCATATTCTGTCCTTGCTCATCGGGAAGCTGGCGTTAATTCTTTCCCGAACTGAGGCTCGTTTCTTCAACGGCTGCACCTGGCGCGACGGCGGTCATGCCGTGACGGACAAGATAAAGACCGATGAAGATCAGAACAGCGCCGGCGATTTGTCCCATCGTCGGCGCTTCGCCTAGTATAGGCCAGGCGACCAGCACCGCAACGATTGGCGTAATGTTCGAGTAGATCGCCGTGCGCGTCGAGCCGAGCTTGCGCACGCCTTGATTCCAGATAATGTAAGCCAGGGCAATCGCAAACAGAGCACTGTAAGCCAGGCCGCCCCAGGCCACAGGGCGCACGCGCGACCAGTCTTGCGCAATCAACGACGGGGCGCAGATCGCCAGCAATAGCGGCGTGCCCGATGCCATCATGATCGTCGTCGTTTTCATGGCGCCATAAACATGGATTAATCGTTTCGCGCCGACCGTGTAGAGCGACCAGCAGATGGTCGCGCCAAGCAGCAGCGCATCGCCTATCAAGGTTTCGCGCAAAGCGACTTCTTTCTCGCCGCTGAAAATGATCAGCACAATCCCTGCAAAGGCGAGCACCAGCCCGGCAACGCCGCGCGCTTTGAAGTATTCCTGTTTGCGCAATCGACTGAATGCAGCGGTGAAGAACGGCGCAGTCGCCAGAATCAGCGCCGCGTTCCCTGCACGCGTGTATGCCATGCCTTTGATGAACAGCGACTGGTAAAACGTATTGGCCAGCAATCCCAGGCCGAACAGCCGCCAGCCATCGCCGCGCGCCACGCGCAGGTCTTTGCCGCTCATCCAGGCGGCAAGCAGCATCACCGCCGAAGCAAGGGCAAATCGCAAACCGTTAAAACTGAGCGGCAGCAAATCTTCGAGCGAATACTTGATCGCCGTAAAGTTCGATCCCCAGATCACTGTCATCAACAACAACCACAAATCGGTCGCCGTCAATCGCCCATCATCGCGCGCCACAACCGGCTCAGAATTTTGTTGCACCGCTTTGCTTTGAACAGCCATAACTATGAAGAGTGGGGGAGTAAGGGAGTGGGGAGTAGGGGAGTATCAAGTTAGGCTTTCTTACCGCGCACCTTTTTTCCACTCCCCTACTCCCTTACTCCCCCACTCCCTCACTTGCCTCTATCCCTTTTGCAAGATAGGCGGTCTGGAATGGACTCCCAGAGCCTTTTCCAGGTTATGCGCGGCACAGAGCAGACGCGCTTCGTCGAAGTGGCGACCGATCAGTTGCACGCCGATGGGCAGGCCCTTGGATGATAAACCACACGGCAGGCTGATGCCTGGCACGCCCGCCAGATTCGCGGTGATCGTGTAGATGTCGGACAGGTACATTGCCAGCGGCTCGTCGGTCTTCTCGCCCACTTTGAAAGCCGGCGTCGGCGCGGTCGGCGTCGCAATCACATCGCAGGCGGCGAAGGCGTTGCGGAAATCGCGCTCGATGAGCGAACGGACTTTTTGCGCTTTGCCGTAGTAGGCATCGTAGTAGCCAGCCGACAGCGCGTAGGTGCCGAGCATGATGCGCCGCTTCACTTCCGCGCCGAAACCTTCGTCGCGCGTGCGGCTGTACATCTCCTTGAGCGTCCGGGCTTCCTCGGCGCGGAAGCCATAGCGCACGCCATCGTAACGCGCCAGGTTCGAACTGGCCTCTGCCGTGGCGATGAGATAATAAACCGGCACGGCGTATTGCGTATGCGGCAGGCTCACATCAACAATCTGCGCGCCAAGCGCTTGAAGTTTTTCAATGGCGGCTTCAGTCTGTGAGCGCACCTCGGCGTCAAGCCCTTCGCCGTAGTATTCGCGCGGCACGCCGACGCGCAAGCCGTTCACGCTGCCTGCGAGCGCCGCAACATAATCATCTGCCGGCTGATTCGATGAAGTCGAATCGTTCGGGTCGTGACCGGCAATACAATTCAACACCTGCGCGACATCTTCAACCGTATTGGCGAGCGGGCCGATCTGATCGAGCGACGAGCCGAAGGCGATCAAGCCGTAACGCGACACGCGCCCGTAAGTCGGCTTGAGTCCGACCACGCCGCTGAGGCTCGCCGGCTGGCGAATCGAGCCGCCGGTGTCCGAACCGAGCGCCGCCATCGCCATGCCTGCGGCAACGGCGACCGCCGAGCCGCCCGACGAGCCGCCTGGAACGTAATCTGTATTCCAAGGATTTTTGACTGCCCCATAGGCCGAGTTTTCGGTTGACGAGCCCATCGCAAACTCGTCGAGGTTCGTCTTGCCGACGAAAATCGCGCCGGCTCGTTCGAGGCGTTCAAGGGCGGTTGCCGTATAAGGCGGCTTGTAGTTGAACAGGATGCGCGAGCCTGCGGTGGTGCGCACATCGCGCATCACCATATTGTCTTTGATGCCCAGAATCGCGCCGGCAAGCGGCGGCAACTCCTCGCCTTTTTGCGCCAGATCGTCAACCCGCGCCGCCTGTTCAAGCGCCGCCTCAGCCGTCACGGTGATGAAGGCATTGAGGTCAGAAAAATTCTCTATGCGCTCCAGCGCCGCGCGACAGACTTCGACGGCGGACAACTCGCGCGCCGCAATGCGCCCTCGGAGTGATTTAATCGTCAGGTCTTTGATTTCCAAGTTGATCTCCACAAAGTGAAGCGTGGTGCGTGGTGCGTGATGCGTGAATGAATGCGCAACGCACCAGTTCATAGGCATCGGTATTCTCA
>JBBWZK010000275.1:0-19431 GCA_039648975.1 Blastocatellia bacterium | reverse complement strand
ACGTAAGGCAGAGCGGTGTTCGCAGCCGGGAAACGATGCGAATGCACTTTGCCGTCTCTGGATGCCGGGTCGTCTGCGGCAATCAAAGGCATATGGCAATCGGCGCACTTGCTCGGCTTCGCCGGATAATAGAACGAGCGCGCGCCCTCGCCCGACACGCCCGACGCCTGCCAGTTATCATAATCGTTGAAACCGCGAAACCAGCGATAACTGTTCACAGGGATGTCGAGATGCACTTTGTGGCACGACGAGCAGAACTCCGGCGTTTGCTCTGTGTGAAAGCTCTTCAGGAAGGTCTGCTTGTGCGGCTGCGGGTCGAGCCTGAGAAACTTGTCGTGCGCCCACTGCAACCAGGGATTCTCGCTGACGGCGAGGTCGTGCAGCGGCGGGTATTCGATAGTGAAATCGGCCTGCCCCATTGTGCTCTTGACGTGAACGACGGAATGGCAGGACGTGCAGCCCAGACCGTTCTGCGCTTCGGGCGTGTCGATCTGCTCTTTGATGGGGCGATCAAAGCGGCCATTGAAAAAGACCGCGTGATCGTGACAGCCGGCGCACCACTTGGATGGCTGCGTACCGACGACATCCTGCATGTATTCGATGGACTTGCGATACCACTGATTGTTGAACGAGGCGAAGTGGTGTGCAGACGAGTTCCACTGATTGTAAATCTCTTTGTGACATCGGCCACAATCCTTGCTGGTCATGAAAAACGTCGCCGGGATGGTGCCGCCGACGTTGGTTTCGGCGCTCGACGGAAAGAAGGGCTTCTGCGGCCCCGCGCCTTCCTCTTCCATCATGAGCGGCACCAGACTGGGATTGACGATCTTATAACGATCCGCGCCCGCATAACGATTGTAAGCCGTCGTCGCAAAGGGGAAGATAAAAACGAGCGCGGCGATGGCGATATAGATCAGCGTGCGCGTCCGCGTCGCCGAAGCGCGGCTCGCGTAGCGCAGCAGCACGACGAGCAGCAACACGGAACCGGCGGCGCAGAGCGCGATGTGCGTAAACAAGGCCCAGTAGTATTGATGCGTCGTGCCAACCTTGGTGAGGTAAGCGCCGAAGGCCGCGCCTGCAAGCAGCAAGATGCTGGCGATGCGCAGCGGCCACGAGAAGGTCTTGAAGCGTTTGATAGCGAAGCCAGCAAAGACGATAGCCAGCGCGCCGCCGAACAGGATGTGCATCGCAATGTTGCCGAAATAGAATAGCGACGGGCTGGCGTAGGCCGCCAGATACGAGCTATTGACGAGCAGAATGGCAAATGCGATAACGAGAAGCCGGGTGGCGCGGTCGCCGGTACTGCTAAAGGTCATCGTGCTGACACCTCTATCTTATGCTTCGCGCTGAAAAGCAGCGGTTGAATGAAGCGAGCGCAAGATGTGCGGGACGTTCGTTCCCCTGTAGAGCGTAGGCAATTATAATCGCTTGAGCGGTTTTGGCAAAGTCCGCCAGACTGGTTTCATCACGCGACCTGGACAGTCGGGCGAGCATCTAACATAACGGCAGGCAGGTTATGCAGCAAAGACATCTCATACGCAATCATAGAACTGCGGGTGCTGTTCTACTGATCTGCTCAATCGTTTGCCCTGCACTCAGCGCACTGGCGCAGAGCGCGCGGCGCACCGTGCATCATCAGCCATCGCGCGCGGCCAGCAGTCTGCCGGCAGGCGAAGTGAAAGCGATTGAACGCATCACGTCGCGCGCCGATTTCGACCGCCTGTCGCGCATCTACTATCGCGGGCGCTTCTATGCGCTGCCGCATCTGATGTTCGTCATCGACCGGCGCGATCACGACCGCGTTTACTACGTCAACTCGAAGCGCTTCGCCTTTCACAAGGACTTCGTCAACGCCACCTATCTGTCGCTTGAACGCGGGCGGGCATTTTACGAGAACAACTATCTGAAAGCCGAGCGCCGCTTTCTGCTCGGCACGGTCGCCTTTCAACCGACGCTCGACCGCTTCACCTTCGAGTTCTGGGAAGGCGACCGCCTGACCAAAGACCTGCTCGCCGCCACCTTCGCCGCTTTGAGCCGGACGTTTTATGCGCCGCTCACACTTAAAGCCAACTCCAGCGCGCACGAAGAAGCCGCCGCTGACTTGAACAAGACCGCGACGCCAAAGATGCCTGTGATGACGGCGCAGGAATTCGCCAGCAACAGTGAGTATCAACCATTGAATCTCGGCGCAGGTATCGGCCAGCTTCGCATCCTTGAACGGCTGACGCCCGACACCGTCATCGACCGCAACCAGATCGTCATCTTCAAAGAAGTGCCTGTGCAATTGACGCCGCTTTCCGGCATCATCACAACCGAACCGGCGTCGCCGCTGTCGCACGTCAACATGCTCGCCAAGTCCTGGGGCATTCCCGTCGCGCACATCAAAAACGCCGACAAGCTTTTCAAGCAACTCGAAGGCAAATACGTCCGTCTCGACGTGAGTGAGAATGATTACAAACTGGCACCAGCCGACGCCCGCGAAGTGACGGAGCGCAATCGGCAATGGACGAAGCGCGCTGATCTGGTGACGCCGCGCGCCGATTTAAGCGACGACCAACTGACCGATTTGCGTGACCAGCGAGCGAGCGATGCGATTCGCTTTGGCGCGAAGTCGGCGAACCTCGGCGAACTCATCCATGCGCGCATAGGCGTGCTGGTGCCGCCCGGTTTCGCCATTCCGTTTCGCTGCTACCAGGACTTCATCCGCCGCAACCGGCTCGAAGAGCGCATCGCTTCGGCGGTTGAAGAAGACCGCTTCGTTCACGACCCGGTCTATCGCAAAGCGCGCCTCGCAGAGATTCGCGGCTGGATTCAAGCCGCCGCGCACGTCCCTGCATTCAAGCAAGCCGTGCTCAACAAAGCGCACCGCGAATATGCGGGCAAGCCGCTGTTTGCGCGCAGTTCGACGAATGCCGAAGACTTGCCGAACTTCAGCGGCGCGGGCCTCTACACCACAGTGGCGAACGTGCGCACGGATGAACAGTTGATCGAAGCCATCAAGACGGTCTGGGCGTCTGTGTGGAACTATGAAGCTTACGAAGCACGCGAGAGTTTCGGCATGAATCATTTCGGCGTTTACCCGGCGGTGCTGATTCAGGAAGGCGTCAACGCCGACAGCGCCGGTGTAGCCATCACTACAGATCCGTTCGACCCGCAGGATCGCGGCGCGGTCTACGTCAACGCCAAGCGCGGGCTTGGCATGAAGGTCGTCGAAGGCAAGCGGGTTGCCGAACAGGTCATCTATCGCCCGCGCTCGCTGACCGTGCAGGTCTTGACGCGCTCGGATGAAGACACGATGCTGGCGTTTGACGAAGCCGGCGGCGTCAAAGAAGTGCGCATCGAAGCCCGTCGCGCCGTGCTAACGGACGACATGGTGCGCCGTCTGGCGCGCGCCGCGCTAGCCATCAAGCGCGCTTTCGGCGGGCGCGATCAGGACATCGAATGGGTCTACGCACAAGGCCAGCTTTACATCGTGCAATCGCGCCCCTATATCGCCGGGAATTGAGCGACGCGGCGAGAGAGCGATGCGGAGACACGGCGACGCGGCGAGATCGAACGCGCCATTGATGCGGCGGACGGTGCTATGTACGCCCGCAAACAGGCGCGCAAAACCGGCCAGCTCGTTGGCTGAGGCGGCTGATTCCGAAGCCCATAAAGTTTCCAGGAAGATACGCCCCGTCCCAAGCCAGTCCCGTAGGGACGAAATGTTTATAGACGCGTGTGGCAAAAAGAAAGCAAGCTCCGTTAGGAGCGCAATGTTGACATTTCGCCTCGACGGGGCTTGGACGATCTTCGACACTTTGAACTATAAACATTTCGTCCCTGCGGGACTGATGATCTCAGCAGCGTTACATGCTTGGAGTTGAGTCCTCTGCATTGAACCTGTCATCATCCGGCGTGTATACTCGACCTTGAGAGCAACTTCCGGTTCCGCGTTGCTCTTCTATCACCGTAGTGATCACACGCAAACCACACGCAAAAGTCAATCGCCGGGTTGGCGCATCACGTCTGGCCGTCGCCGCGCTGGCGCTGGTCGCCGTGTTGGCCCTGCTGCGCTTCATTAGTGAAACGCGCGCCGCGCAGCAGCCCGAAGGCGCTGTCGTCATCGGCGTCACTCAGGATGATCGCGGCCAGCTTGTCGCCGATGTCAAAGTCACGCTCTCGTCGCCAACCTATTCATCTTCAAAATTGACACAGGCCGACGGACGCTTCGAGTTTCGCGGCCTCAAGCCGGGCGCTTATCGCCTGACCGCCGAAGCCGCGCGCTTTCGCAAATCTGTAACCGACATCACGATCAGCCAGCCGACTGAGACCGTCAATTCGCCTATTCAACTGACGCCGACTTCGCTGCACGTTGCGGTGGTTGACGTCGGCAGCCAGCCGCTGCGCAACGTCACCGTGACGCTCTACACCAGAGAGCGCGGCGCGGTGGGCGCGCTCGCCGAACGCAAGGCGACCGACGAGGGCGGCGACGCTTATTTCGGCAGGCTCGCGCCCGGCGCGTATCAGATCACCGCGACGCTGCGCGGCTACGAAGAATACCGCAACGATGTCTTCATCTCGCCCGGCATCACCACAGACCTGGTGATTCAGCTTCAGGCCGCGCCGGTCATTCCGATCAACGAAAAAGCCATCACGCGCTATGGCCTGCCGAACCTGCCGTCGAAAAACGTGCAGACGGTCTTTCAGGACAGCGACGGCTGGATGTGGTTCGGCACAGACAAAGGCATCGCGCGCTTCAACGGCACAGACTTCAAATCGTCATCCGCTGCTGCGACGCCTTATGACGAAGTGGCGGGCGAAGACGTGCGCGCCATCGCCGAAGACGCCGCCGGCGTCATGTGGTTCGGCACGCCGCACGGCATACGGCGCGTGACCAAAAGCGGCGCAGACAACGGCGCAGCGCTCGCTGGGCGTGATGTGCGCTACATTTTTGTTGATGCGCACAGCGATGTCTGGATCGCCACCGCCGATGGCTTGTTCAAATTCGACGGCAGGGATTATGTGGCGTTCACGACATCGCAAGGGCTGCCGTCGAACGATGTGCGCGGGGTGGCTGAAGACAAGAGCGGCAAAATGTGGATTGCCACCGCTGGCGGCGCGGCGATACTCGAAAACGAGCACATCGTCTCATTCGCCGAGTGGCTCGCGTCGCATCCCGCAAACGCCAGTAGCGAGCCGCCCGCCGACACGCGAACGCGCCGCAACGAAGCGACAGGCGCGGCCATGGTTGATCCAAGCGGCGGCGCGCAGGCGGTTTTCGTTGATGCCAACGGCGCGGTCTGGCTGGCGACCGAGCGCGGGGTGTGGGTTTACGATGGCAATCGCCTGGGCCGCGCCGAAGTCGACGCGCTGCTTGCCGCCGCGCCGGCAAGCAAGGACAAACCGCGCCCGCCGGTCATCAGCATACACCAGGATCACAGCCGCCGTATGTGGTTCGCGCTGGCCACGGGCGGCGCGCTGCTTTACGACACCGAGCGCCGCCAGTCGCAGCGCCTCAGCTTCGTCGAACGCGACCACGTGGCGGCCATCTACACGGGCCGCGAAAGCTACGTCTGGTTCGCTACCGAAAATGGCGTCGTCAGCGCCGACTTTTACAGCTTTGTAAGTTTCACGACAAGTCGCGGGCTGGCTGACAATGACGTACACACTATCGTCGAATTGCCCGCCAGCCTTGGCGCTACGCTTTCAGGCAAGCTGTGGTTTCTGACCGCCGCTGGCGTTTCACGCCTTGAAGGCGAGCGGATTGCCGCCGTCGACCGTTTGAGCAGCAACATCAATGCCCGCGCCGTCGCCTTCGACAATCAGGGGGCCATCTGGCTGGCCACCGAGCAGGGCGCTTTTCGTTTGAGCGGACAAACGCTCATGCAGTTCAACGAAGGCAACAAGCTCGCCTCGAACAATGCCCGCTGGGTGACCAGCGCGGCAAACGGCGCAATGGTAATTTTCGCTACGGCACGCGGCGCGACCATCTTCAAAGACGGCGGGGCGCAGGCGATTGAGCAACTGGCGGGCTACGACGCGCGCCACGTCTTTGAAGATCACGACGGCAGTCTGTGGTTTGCCACGGCGCGCGGCGTGATGCGCTATGAGCCGCAGACCGGCGAGTCAGAATGGTTCGACACCTCGCGCGGCCTGGCCGATAATGACGCGCGCTGGACATTGCGATTCAATGATCGCCTGCTGATTGCGACGCGCGGCGGCATACAGGTTTGCAATCGCCGCGAAGGCGGCGCGGCGAGCTTCTCGGCCTTCGACAGCGAAGCCGCCAACACTCTATTCGCCGACCGCGATGGCTTTCTCTGGGTCGGCACAGACGAAGGACAGGTGAAGAAATTCGCGCTCATCGGCGGCTACATTGTCTCGACCGTCTATCAGAGCGAAACCTTTGCGGTGACCAGCAGCCGCATCAACTCATTTTCCGAAGACGCCCAGGGGCATATCTGGATTGCCACAGACAAAGGCGCGATCCGTCATACGCCGGTGACTGTAGCGCCGCCGACGGCCCTGTGGCTCGAAGTCGACGGGCGCAGCGACCTGCCGACGGAAGCCGAGAGCGGCGCGGTGCATGTGCCTTACGGCCAGCACAAGCTGACCTTTCATTTCGCTGCCGTCAGCCTGAGCGGGCAGGTGCGCTATCTCTATCGCCTCACGGCCAGCGACCAAACGGAAGCATGGGAAGTGCTCGCCGTGCAGCAGGGGGCCGAGCGCGATGTGTCGCGGGCGAACCTGAGCGAGGGCGCGCACCTGTTCGAGTTGATTGCCTTGAACCGCGATCTCTACGGCGCGCGCGAGCCTGCGGCGCGGCTGTCGCTGCGCGTCGGCTCGCCTGTGTGGAAGCGCTGGTGGTTTTACGCGCTCGCCCTTGCCGTGCTCGGACTGGCTCTGGGAGCCATTTTCACGGCGCATCGGCTGCGCGAGCGCGAATACGTGTTGCCGAAACATCTGCGCGCCTTTCAGCCGATTGAGCCGAATCCGTATCTGGTCGGCAACCCCATCCGCACAGAGAAGATGTTCTATGGCCGCGAAGACGATTTCCGCTACGTGCGCACCAAGCTCGAAGCCGCGAGCCAGGGCGTGCTGATCGTCTTTTGCGGCGAGCGCCGCGCCGGCAAGAGTTCGATTCTCTATCAGGTATCGAACGGGCGGTTGGGCGAGCGCTTCATTCCGGTCTTCGTCGATTTACAGGAGATGGTCGTCGCGTCGGATTCGGAGTTCTTCGCGCGCGTCGCCCGTTTGATTGGCGAATGCGTCACGCGGGCCAACCGCCGCGCCGCTGCGCTTGCGGCAGGCACGGCGGCGAGCGATATAAGCTTATCGGGCGAGACGAGTTTTTCGGGAGCCGGCGCGGCTCGATCATCGAGCGGTTCCAGCATCAGCGTGCCGCAATTCGACGGGCGCAATCCTTACCCGATCTTTCTGGATTTTCTCGACGACGTGCTGACCGCTATCGGCGAGCGCACGCTGCTCGTCATGATGGACGAGTATGAGTTGATGGAAGGCAAAGTCGATGACGGCAAGCTGTCGCCGGAACTCTTCACCTTCCTGGCCGGCTTGATGGACAACAAAGAGCGGCTGGCGTTGATCTTCACAGGCTCGCGCCGCCTGGAAGAGCGCGATAAAAAATACTGGCGCGAATTGTTAAGAAGATCACTTTTCCGCAAAGTCGGCTTTTTATCTGAGAACGACACCGTGCGCTTGATCACCGACCCGGTAGCCGACCGCGTCGTCTACGGTCGCGGCGTCACGGATGTGATATACCGTCTGACCGCCGGGCAGCCGTTCTACACGCAGGTGATCTGTCAGAACACAGTGGATTATTTGAACGAGAACGAGCAGAACTGGGTGACGCTGGCTGACCTCACGCACGTCATTCAGGAGATCATCGACAACCCGCTGCCGCAGATGATCTACAGTTGGGACGGCTTATCGGATGACGAGAAGCTCGTGCTGTCATTGCTCGCCGAAGTCTTGCCCGACGGCAACGACTACGCGTCGGCGGCTGACTTGCGCGCCTCTGTGAAAGCCAACGAGTATCCGGTGAATCTGTCGGAGACGACCATACGGCTGACCTTAGAAGAGATGTTCCGCCGCGAGTTGCTGGAGAAAGACGCAGCAGACGGCTTTCGTTTCAAGATGGATTTATTCCGCCTGTGGATTCGCCGCTCGCATTCCATCTGGCAAGTGGTCAAAGAAGTCAGAACGCTTTGACATACTAAATTAGCGATGCCCTGGCTGGCAGCGAAAGCGGCTGACTGAGATACTGAAAGAGGGCTGGATGCCGTTGACCTTTGAGTGGGATGAGCAAAAGGCCGAGCAGAATCTGAAAAAGCATGGCGTATCGTTTCAAGAGGCGTCCGAGGTTTTCAGCGATCCCTTGTCGGCAATCATTCCCGATGCGAGGCACTCAGCAAGAGAGAATCGTTTTCTCGCCATCGGACACTCAATAAGTGGTCAGATCTTGTTTGTTGTTTTTACGGAAAGAGAAGTGCGGATTAGAATCATCAGTGCGCGTCCTGCGACGCGGGGTGAAGTGAGGATTTATGAAGAAGGCGAATACTAAGGAGACGAGCAAACAGAATAGGCGAAATGGCAAAGTATCTGAGGTGAAACCATCGGAAAGCGAAGATGATATGCTGGACGATTACAGCTTTCTTGATTGGAGCAAGGCCGAGCGCGGCAAATATGCGAAGCGCTACGCCGAAGGCACCAACGTCGTGCTGATTGCGCCGGATGTGCTTGACGTGTTTCCGAATGCTGAATCAGTCAACCGCGCGTTGCGCGCTTTAGCCGATCTGATTCGCGCCTCGTCTGCGCCAGCGAAATCCAGCAAAAAGGCCGCGCAGAAAAACGAGTAAGCGCAATGGCTGTCAACAACAGAGAAAAACCATGTCGCGCAACCCTTATCTGAATCGCGTTGCCATCAAAGACCCGGCGCAGTTTTTCGGGCGCTCGCGCGAGGTGTCGAAAATCTTCTCGCGTCTGACGGCATCGCGCCCGCAATCGATCTCTATCGTCGGCGAACGACGCATCGGCAAGTCGTCGCTCTTGAACTACGTCAATCATCCGCAGGTGCGCGCCCGCTATCTCGATCAACTTGACGCTTACATCTTTGCCTTCATCGATCTGCAACAGAAGCGCCGTATCACGCCGCCGGAGTTCTTCAAAGAACTTTTTGAATTGCTGGCCAAAGAGACCGGCGACCAGTCGCTCGCGGCGCAGGAGCCGACCTTTGATGCGGTGCGCGCACAGCTTGAACGCTTTCGCCGCCGCAGCCTCAAGCTCATCGTGCTGCTCGACGAGTTCGATGCCATCACGACGAACCGCGCCTTCGATCTGGAGTTCTATTCCTTTCTGCGCTCGATAGCCAATAACTATGATGTGGCCTATGTGACAAGCTCGGCGCGCGATCTGCAAGAGCTTTGCCACACGCAACTGATCGCCGACTCGCCGTTCTTCAATATCTTCACCAACGTCTTCCTGCGCGCCTTCACGCGCAAAGAGACGACCGACCTGATCACCAGGCCGTCAGCCGAGGCCGGCCTGCCGCTCGAAGGCTACGCACGGCGCATCACGGAGATCGCCGGTTATTTCCCTTACTTTTTGCAGATCGCCTGCTCGGCTTACTTTGATTATCTTGACGAGAACGACGGCAGGCTCAACCGCGAAGAGGTTGAAGCCGTCTTTCTCGATGAAGCGCGCGGCCAGTTCCGCTTCATCTGGGATCACATGAGCGACAGCGCCCGCCGCTCGATTCGCGATTTCGTCGAGCACGAGCAGGTCGGCAAGGAGCAGGCGCAGGCTTATGAAGACCTCAAGCGCGCCGGCTACTTCATCGAAGAAGATCGCGGGCCGCGATTGTTTTCGCGGCTCTTTGAGACGATCATCTCGCGCCCGCGCGTCATCACGACTGAACTCAAAGACACAGACCGCGCGGCGCTCGCCGTGCATGACGGCAAGACTGAAAAGGTCATGGCGCCGCCGCTGCTGGAAGCCGACGGCCACATCGGGCGATTCGATATTCGTTGCTCGCTCGGCGCCGGCGGCATGGGCGAAATCTTCGAAGGCTACGATCCGGATTTGCAAAGGGCCGTCGCCATCAAGGTGCTGGCGTCGAAGCACATCGAAGACGAGACCATGAAGCAGCGCTTCCTGCGCGAAGCGCGCATGGCGTCGCAGTTGAATCATCCGAACATCGCGACGATCTACGAAATCGGCGAAGCCGCCGGCAATCCTTACATCGTGATGGAATACGTTGCCGGCGAGACGCTCGCGGCGCGCATTGAACGTGGCCCCTTGGACGATTTTCACGAGGTCATCGACATCGGCGCGCAAGCGGCGGAAGCGCTCTTTGAAGCGCACGAACACGGCGTCGTGCACCGCGACATCAAAGCGGCGAACCTGATGATCACGCTGCGCGGCAAAGTTAAAGTGTTGGACTTTGGCCTTGCCAAACCCATTCCCCTCATCAACCGCGCCGTCAGCAAGACGCGGCTGACCGAATCGGGTGTGTTGCTTGGCACGGTGAATTACATGTCGCCGGAGCAGGCGTCGGGGCGCGGCGAAATCACGCACCTGTCGGACATCTTCTCGCTCGGCGTCGTGCTTTACGAGATGACCACCGGGCGCTTGCCTTTTGATGGCGAAACCTATTTTCAAACCATCGAAGCCATCAACCGGCGTGCGCCGACGAGCGTAAAGAAACTGCGCAAAGACGCGCCCGATGCCCTGGTGGCGGTGATTGAACGAATGCTCAGGAAAGCCCCGGCGGATCGTTATCAATCCGCCGCCGAAGTCGCCGACGATCTGCGCAAGGCGGACTGAGGCGCGACGCGGCGACGCGGCGACGGGGAGACGCGGAGACAAACATCCTAATTGAACCTATCGCCGCGTCTCCGTGTCGCCGCGTCACGCATCACGCTTCACGTTCATTATCTTCTTTGCGATCCGGACTGATGGAAATCTCTTCCGGGTGCGATTCGCGCGTGAACATCAGGAATCCCAGGCCGATGACGACCAGCACGATGAGGATGACGATGACCAGCACGTACCAGGGCAAGCTGGCTTGATCGGGATTCGCCGGGTCTGTGCCGCCAATGGCGAGCAGCACGAACGGGCCGACGACTGCGCCGAGCAAGCCGACCAGCAAGGCGATGCGGTCGATGGCTCTTTCCTGCGGCACCTTGACGTGCCAGCCCCAGTAAGCGCCCACCGCCGCCGCTGCAAGTGAAAGTGATGTAAATATCAAACCGCGTTGAAGGGCGCTCAAGAAATAACCGCTGACGAACTGGCCGCGATTGGCATTCGGCAGCGCCGCATAGACCAGCGAGACGAGCAGCAGGGCGATGACCGTGACCAGCAGCGCATCGAGCACGCGCAGTTCTTCGCTCATCCAGCCGATGACGAAACCGCCGATCAGAAACGCGCCGAGCAACAGCCCGTAAGCGATCATGAATAAGACCTCTGCTTGATTGCGCGCGGTGCTGGAAGTGATGCCGGAGAAGAGGAGCGAGATGATGACCTGCAGTCCAAACGTGAAGCCCAACCCGATCAACGTCCATTTGATGCGGTCTCTCATCAAGCCTCCCGTTGGCGCTCCGGTGATCGCGCACGCTGTCTTACCAAACCTTGTCGTCCCGCCCTTGAACGAATGCTTTCGGCTTGCGCTCGGCGCTGGACACTGAAAGACAGGTGCGGCGGATACCGCCTGCCATTAAATCGCCGGGGATTGTGCTCACGTTGCCTGTGAACCTGCCGCTGGCTATCTTAGTCGCGCACTGCGGATGTGTCAAAAGGAATAGCCACAGAAGCACCGAGACACAGAGTCTTTAATTGTTTATCTCTGTGTCTCGGTGCCTCTGTGGCTATTCTTACTATTATTCGATGCCGAAGAGCCGCAGGACTTGCACGGTGGCGGAGGAGAGTGCGTAGCCGAGGCCGCTGTAGAAGAGCAGTTGCAGTGCAGCGAAGCGCCACGAGCCGCTTTCGCTGCGCACGACGGCGACCGTCGACAGACATTGCAGGGAGATGAAGAAGAAGACGATCAGGCCGATCATGCTCGATGTCGTGAAGACGCGCCGGTCGCTGCCGGCAAATGTCGCGGCGCGCATGTTTTCAAGCAAGCCTTGCTGTTGCTGCAAGTCTTCGTCGCTGGCGACGTGAAAGACAATGGCCATCGTGCTGACGAAGACTTCGCGCGCCGCAAATGCCGAAATCAGGCCGACGCCAACGCGCCAGTCGACGCCCATAGGGTGCAGCGCCGGCTCGACTGTCTGGCCGACCTGCGCCGCGAACGAATGGTCGAGATCGCTCGCCGCAATGAGCGACGGGCGCTGGCCTTCCGGCAGCTCCGCCTGGCGCGCGCCAAAGCCGAAATTCGACAGCAGCCACAACACGCTTGAGATGACGATGATCGGCGTGCCGGCCTTTCTGAGATAAGCCGAAGCGCGCGACCAGGTGATGCGCAGTGTCGGCTTCAGCAGCGGCTTGCGATAAAGCGGCAATTCCATCGCCAGCATAGACGTTGACCGCTTGCGCAGAATGAAGCGGCTGATCAGCCCGGCGGTCAATGCGCCGGCGAGCAGGCTGGTCACATAAATCGTCGCCAGCGCCAGCCCGGCTTTGCCCGCCGCGCCCGGCAACAATGCCGACAGCAGCAACGCATAAACCGGCAGGCGTGCGCTGCAACTCATCAACGGCAGAATCCAGATCGTCAGCAGCCGCTCGCGCCTTGAAGGAATCGTGCGCGCCGCCAGCACCGCCGGTATGGCGCAGGCGTAACCCGAAAGCATCGGCACGAACGAGCGCCCGTGTAGTCCAAGATACGAAAGCGGCTTATCGACGAGCGCCGCGCCGCGCGACAAATAACCTGAATCTTCGAGCAGGGTCATCAGGAAAAAGAGGATGATGATCTGCGGAAAGAAGACGGCGACCGCGCCGACGCCGCCCAGCACGCCTTCGGCAATGAAGCGCGACACGACGCCTGCGGGCAGCACGCCGAGCGCCAGTTGACCGAGTTGCTTGAAGCCCCAGTCAATTAAATCCATGAACGGCTGCGCCACCCAGAAGATCGAAGCGAATAACGTTCCCAGTATTAAAAAGAAGATCGGAAAGCCGAGCCAGCGATGCAGCACGATGCGGTCGAGGCGCGCCGTGAAGGTATCTGCCGCCAGTTGGAGGGCGCGACCGCGCCGCCGCGCTTCGCTGCGTTCAAGCAAGCGCTCGATTTCCCTGTAAGCGACAACCGGGTCATCGTCGAGTGTCGCCAGGATGTTGTGATCATTGAATGGATTGCTGACGGCGCGGCGCAACTCGCTCATCAACTCGGCGACGCCCCAACTGGTGCGCCCGTCGACGGCAACGACGCTTGCGCCGAGTGCGGCGGAAAGCTTCGTTGTGTTGATCGATTGGCCCGACTGCGCCAGCAAATCCACCATTGTAAGCGCGATTACAAAAGGCTTCCCTTGCCGGGCAACATAAGAAGCGAACTTCAGGTGGCGTTCGAGCTGCGTCGCATCAACGACAATGATGAGGGCGTCGGGAGTGATCGAGCGGTGGCGGCCTTCGATGACTTCGCAGGAGAGCGTTTCTTCAGGCGTCGTCGCGGCGGTGCTATGAACGCCGGGCAGGTCGACAATCGTCGCCGGCGGGCCGAGTTCCGTGCGGCTCTTGCCGCGCGACAGCGTGACGGTTGCGCCGGGATAGTTGGCGGTGTGAAAACCGCCGCCCGTCAGGCCGTTCATCAGCGCCGTCTTGCCGGCGTTCGGCACCCCGGCGAGGCAGACCGTCAGCAGCTTTGTTGCAGGCGCAGTTGCCGGCAGAGGAGATAGCGGCGTCGCCGTCTCAGCGTCGGCGGCAGCTACATTGACAGATTGGCTTTCCACTACTCGACTCGTATCCAGGCGGCTTCGCGTCTACGGAGGGCCAGGCGCATGCCACGCACCACCACGACCAGCGGATCGCCGAACGGCACACTCTGCACGACGGCCATCTCTTCGCCCGGCGTCAGACCCAGATCGAGCAAACGGCGGCATTCATCGGCGGGACCTTCAAGCTGCTTGATGCGGTAAAACTGGTTTCGCGCGGCGTCCAACAAACTCATGAGGATACCCTTGTTTTACAAAAATGAAAATCAATTTCAATTTGATTCCGGCAAGGCAAGAATAAAACCAAAGCGCGGCGATGTCAATAAAAAGTTGTGCGAAAAAATTGCCGTCACGACTTGAGCAGACGGCGGGCGGCGGCGCGCGCTTCGTCAAGCGTGATGATCTGGCCATCAAGCTGTAGGTCATAAACCTGGCGCAGCAGTTCGCCCATCGAGGGGCCGGGTGCAATCCCCATGTCGAGCAGGTGGCGGCCCAGTAGCAGCGGCGCGGGCGGGCCGTGCTCGACTTGAAGCTGACGCGCTCGCTCGATGAACCAGTCAGCCGCCTGCACCGCCGCGTCATCGGTAGATGAATGTGCCGCACTGGCCAGCGCGCAGGCTTTGGCAACGCGATAGAGCAAATCGTTGTCGACGCGGCGAGCCAGACGGCGAAAGTCGCCCTCCGTCGTCTGCGCGCGGCGGGCATAGAACTCGCGCGGCATATACTGCTCGCGCACCAGCGCCAGAACCTGCGCGCGCACATCGTAACCCGCGAGCGTGTAGAGTCCGAGCCGTTGCAAGACGGCAAGCGTTCGTTCACCTGCCGTGGTGGTTTCGCTGCCGGTGGTTTCAGAGTGCGCCGCGCGCGGTTTGCCGAGGGCATGGCACAATGTGGCGAGCATTACAGTAACCCGCTGTGGCCGGTCGAGGCCGGTTGATAACTCGGCGGCGGCGTCAATCGCCCGCTTCGTATGCGCAAAGGCATCTTCAAGCTGTTCGCCGTTGATCGCCGCAGAATTTTGATTGGCGGCAGCCGCGCCCTGGCTGGCTGGCGATTCATGCGGACGGCAACCGATGAGCGCGCGCAATTCAGGAAACAACTGATCCAGCACGCCAAGTTGCAACGCCGCGTCGAGTCCGATGGAAGGACGCGCCGCCATCAACAATAGCTTTTCGATTTCGCTCCAGATGCGTTCGTGCGGCAAGTCCGCCAGATCAATCGTCCGGCACAGCGCAGCGGTCTCTTCGTCCACCGCCATCTCGAAGCGCGCGGCAAACTGCACGGCGCGCAAGACGCGCAGGCTGTCTTCGATGAACGTCTCGGCGGCGACGGCGCGCAGGCGTTTCTGCTGCAAGTCGCGTATGCCGCCGCAAGGATCAACGAATTCGTCGGCGAGCGGGTCATAGAGGATGGCGTTGATCGTGAAGTCGCGCCGCCGCGCCGCTTCTTCAAAGGTCATCTGCGGGTCGCCATCGATAGTGAAGCCGCGATGCCCGCGACCCGACTTCGATTCGCGGCGTGGGAGGGATACATCAATCTCCAGTCGTTCGACGTTCGGCGATGGCGCATCGCCGGTTGGCAAATAGCCGATGAGCTTGTAGACCGCGAAGTGTTCGCCGACCGTATTGACGCGCCCGAACTTTTTCAGAATCGCGCGTAATGCTTCAGGCTCGATGCCATACACTTCGACATCATAATCTTTCGACTCTCTGCCGAGCAGTCGGTCGCGCACCCAGCCGCCGACGAGCATCGCCCGCCCGCCCGCCGCGCACACCGCTTCACATACTCGCAGCACTTCTCGATGCATCGGGACAAGCATAGCTCAATCGTGACAAGTGGCAAATGATGCGTGATCAGCAACAAGCCGTCTATCTTGCCATTCGCCATCTTTACAGTCACGCATCACGCATCACGAAATGACTATTTCGCAAACGCGCGAATGTAGGTGACGAGCGCTTTGCTCTGCTCATCGTTGAGCCGGTTTTTGTAGGCGGGCATTGGCGGCTTGCCGTTCTTGATGACGTTGATCATGGCCGCCTCATTAGTCTTCTTCTGCCAGGCGGCGTCTGTAAAATTGGGGATGTCTTTCATCTGCGGATTGCCCTTGCCGTCAGCGCCGTGACAGGCGGCGCAGCCGAGCGATTGATAAAGCGCCGCGCCGTCGCCGGTGGCCGATGGCGGGTTCGCTGCATTGGCATTGTTGCCGGTGGCGTTCGTGTTGGTTGCGGCAGCAGCCGGCGCATTCTGATTCGCGGCTGAATGGCGAGTGCTGGTCGCGTCATGGATTCCACACGCCGCGCCGAGCAGTGCGGCGAGCATCAGAACAATGCTCAACTTCAAAGCCTTCATTCAAGTTCTCCTCTTCATTTGAAATGGATGGATTGCAAAAGTCAGTCGAGGTGCTGCCGCCTTTGCAGCTCTGACAAGGCTTTCTCGCCAGAGCCGCAAAACAGCGCCCATGCGCCAGGCAATGGTAAATAGTAACGAACTTTACACGCAGACCGGCAGGCCGAGTTTCTGGCCGATAGTCTTTGCCAGCTCGGCTATCGGCACACGCTCCTGCGCCATGGTGTCGCGGTCGCGGATGGTCACCTGATTGTCTTCGAGCGACTGATGATCAACTGTCACGCAGACCGGCGTGCCGACTTCATCCTGCCGGCGATAGAGCTTGCCGATGCCGGCGGTGTCATCGTAGACGGCGCGTAGCGACCCCGTGCGCGTCAGCTTCGTTTTGATCTCTTTGGCGAGCGTGAGGATCTCTTCTGTGTTCTTCGCCCGCGGCAGCACGGCGACTTTGTTGGGCGCAAGTTCAGGATGCAGCTTCAGCACGACGCGCTTTTCGCCGCGCACTTCCTCTTCCCTGTAAGCGTCCATCAGAAAGGCGAGCACCTTGCGATCAACGCCCGCCGACGGCTCGATGACGTAAGCAAAGACGTGCTGTTTCGATTCGTGATCGAAGTAGGTCAGGTCAGCCGTCGAATCCGGGTTCAGCCGTTTGCCTTCCTCATTGACAGGCTTCTTCGAGTGCGCTTTGAGATCGAAGTCTGTGCGGTTGGCGATGCCTTCAAGCTCGTCCCACTGCTTCTCCTGGTCTTCGCGGTCGGGGAAGAAGCGGTACTGCAAATCAACACAACCCTTGGCGTAGTGCGCTAGTTCTTCTTTCGTTTGATAATATTTTCTCAGGTTCTGCGGATTCATGCCCAATTCAAGATGCCAGTTGAAACGGTCTTCGACCCAGCGCTCGTGCCACTCTTCATCGCTCATCTCGCCGGGTTTGAGGATGTCGGGAGGCTTGACGAAGTATTCGATTTCCATCTGCTCGAATTCGCGCGTGCGGAAGATGAAGTTGCCGGGCGTGATCTCGTTGCGAAACGCCTTGCCGATCTGCGCGACGCCGAACGGCAGCTTGCGATTGGTCGTGTCGAGCACATTTTTGAAATTGGCAAAGATGCCCTGCGCGGTTTCGGGCCTGAGATATGCCAGTCCCGATTCATCTTCGACCGCGCCGACCGTGGTGCGAAACATCAGGTTGAACTGGCGCGGCTCTGTGAGATCATGCGAGCCGCAGTTCGGGCATTTGCCGTCATCCAGCTTGTCGGCGCGCAGCCGCGCTTTGCACTTGCGGCAATCGACGAGCGGATCGGAAAACGTCGCTTCGTGGCCGGAGTAACGCCACACCATGCGATTCATCAGAATGCCTGCGTCGAGGCCGACCATGTCGTCGCGTTCGTAAACCACCGAGCGCCACCACGCACGCTTGATGTTGTTCTTCAATTCGACGCCGAGCGGGCCGTAGTCCCAGACCGAGCCGAGTCCGCCATAGATGTCGCTCGATTGAAAGGCGAAGCCGCGCCGCTTGGCTAAACTGGTGATCGTTTCGATGTCTGCCATTGCTTGGTTCTCGCAGTCAAAAAAATTCTCTCAGGTTGAATCAGAAACTATACAACATCAGGCGCAGCGATTAAAAGTTAGGCAAGCGATCACAAGCAGGTCGGCGTTGCTGGAAACGAAGCAGCCCATAGCCCCGTAGGGGCGCAATGTTTATAGAAATACATTCCATCTATGAACCAGCTCCGTCAGGAGCGTAATGTCAACATTTCGCCCCTACGGGGCTTGGGTTTTCTCTGATACTTGCAACTATAAACATTTCGTCCCTACGGGACTGGGCTGCTGCCGCTATGCGAGACGAATAAAATGGCGCGGATGCCGTTTGATTTTCCTTCGCACCTTAAATGGATTGAGTGTCGGTGAGCAATAAATGAATAAAGTGCTTGAGCCTGACCTAACGTCAGGGTTTACGATAGAGGTGTGAAAGGAGGCGAGACGGTGAAAGACAAAGCCGTCGGCTGGTATCAGGCGAGCGAGTTTGCCGAATTAACCGGCGTGACCGTGCGTGCGCTGCATCATTACGACCGCCTGGGCTTGCTGCGGCCTGGCTCGCGCACGCCGGCGGGCTATCGCCTGTACAGCGAGCGCGACGTAGCGCGGCTGGAACAGATCATCGCGCTGAAGTTCATCGGCTTTTCGCTGAAAGAGATCAAAACGATTCTCGACCGCAACGCGCTCGATCTGCCGACGATGCTCCGTTTGCAGCGCGAGATCATTGCGCGCAAGCGCCAACATCTCGACCGCGCCATTGCCGCGATTGAACGGGCTGAGCGCAGAATGCGCGAGCGCGGCGAAGCGGACGTGGAAACCTTCAAACAGATCATTGAGGTAATGAACATGGAAAACAACACCAACTGGATGATGCAGTATTATTCGGAAGAGGCACGCCGTAAGATCGAAGAGCGCGCCAAAGACTGGACGCCTGAAAAACAGGCGAAAGCATCTGCGGACTGGGCGGCGCTTTTCAAAGACATCAAGGCCGCCATCGCCGAAGGCGTTGACCCGGCAAGCCAGCACGCG
Source organism: Blastocatellia bacterium (assembly GCA_039648975.1). Lineage (GTDB taxonomy): Bacteria > Acidobacteriota > Blastocatellia > UBA7656 > UBA7656 > DATENM01. Next base: position 658 of record JBBWZK010000275.1, on the reverse strand, counting down.
CAGCAACTCGCGGCGCGATGGGATGAATTGATTCGCGGCTTCACCGGCGGCGACCCGGAAGTCGCTGCCGGACTCAGAAGGCTGTACGCCGATCAGTCCAACTGGCCGGCGACTTTTGAGAAGCCGTTCAACGATGAGCATGCCTTATTCGTCAGCCAGGCGAGAGCGCATTCTCAGAAAGAGAGTTAAATCATGGCCGAAGAATTCTACCCGATGCCGCTGTTCGTCAAGCTGATGGTGCGCGACGTGGCGCGCTCGGCTGAGTGGTATGCGGCGGCGCTCGGCTTTCGCTCGGTCTATGCGATGCCGGGAGCCGATGGCCGTCAGGTGATGAACCACATACGCCTAGACCGCTATCAGGACTTGATGTTGCTTGTCGGGCCGCAGAGCAAAGACCATATGGCAGAGCGCGACTTTGTAATTAACTTGACGTTTGCCGGCGATATGCAGGCGCTGGCCGAACGCGCGCGGGCGACGGGCGCAAAAGTCGAAGGGCCGCTGACAAGACCCTGGAATACGCTCGAAGTCATTGCCACAGACCCGGACGGCTTCGTGCTGACGTTCTCGCAGGTGCTCGACGCGAGCCGCAAATTCTCTGACGTCATGCCGCCGAGCGTGAGTTAAAGATAGCGGATTGGTTTAACGGTGGGCGGCGGGG
>JBBWZK010000247.1:0-5442 GCA_039648975.1 Blastocatellia bacterium | reverse complement strand
TGATTACGTCATCCGCCCGGCAGAAACACGGCAGGCAATGAAAGGCCGCAAGCGCGGGCCGCTGTTGTTCATAGACATCTCTGTGCCGCGCAACATCGACCCGGCCATCGCCAATCTCGATAACGCCTTCGTCTTCGACGTAGACGATCTCGAATCGGTCGTCAAAGCCAACATCCGCGAACGCCAGAAGGAAGCCAGAGCCGCCGAGGCCATCATCGAAGCCGAAGTTGAAAACTTCCTGAAGCAACTGCGCGCCTTTGACATCGGCCCGGCGGTGGTCGAGGTCAAACAGTTGCTCGCGCTGATGGCGGCCAACGAATTCAAGCGCAACCGCAAGCGGATGGGCACGCTGACCCCTGAACAAGAATCAGCCATTCAGGACGTGCTGCTGCCTGCCCTGGTCAACAAGCTCTCGCATCCGGTCATCGTTCACCTGCGCGAAGCGGCGCGCAATGGCGAGCCAACCAAAGTGCTCGAAGAGCTTCGCAAAATGATTCGCATTGATTGAGCAGAGATTCGTCTGTAGGGCAATGCGGTTAGATTGCGCTACATCCAAAGGAACCCTCTTGAGCCAGACTCTCATCATCGGAACGCGCGGCAGCACGCTGGCGCTGTGGCAAACCAACTGGGTGAAGAGCCAACTGGAGCGTCTGCATCCAGGCCTTCAGGTGGGCATCGAAATCATCTCGACCAAAGGCGACCGCGTGCTCGATGTCTCGCTGCCGAAACTCGGCGAGCAGGGCAAGGGCCTGTTCACCAAAGAACTCGAAGAAGCCATCCACGAGCGCCGCGTCGACCTCGCGGTTCACAGCTTGAAAGATTTGCCGACAGAGCTTCCCGCGGGCCTGCACATCGGCGCGATCAGCGAGCGCGAAGACGTGCGCGACGCGCTGGTGGCGCGTGACGGTATACGAAGCTTTAGTGATCTGCCTCACTCTGCGCTCATCGGCACGAGCAGCCTGCGCCGCCAGGCGCAGGTTCTCGCGGCGCGGCCTGACCTGCGGCTTGAGCCCATTCGCGGCAATGTCGACACGCGATTGCGCAAGCTCGAAGAAGGTCAGTTCGACGCCATCATTCTCGCAGCGGCTGGCTTGCACCGGCTGGGCTTTGCCCAGCGTATCACCGAGCATTTGCGCACAGAGCTTATGCTCCCGGCAGTCGGACAAGGGGCGCTGGCGATTGAAACGCGCAGCGATGATAGAGCCGTGAATGAGATCATCGGTAAGTTGAATCATGAAGCGACGCAGTTGGCATGTCAGGCCGAACGCGCTTTCTTGAAAGGTCTCGGCGGCGGCTGTCTGGTGCCGATAGCGGCGCATGCTGAAATCGCAAAGGCAAGGCTTGCGCTCACAGGTCTGGTCGCCAGCACCGATGGCCGCGAACTCGTGCGCAGCAACGTCTCCGGCGATTCGCAGGATGCCGAGCGCCTGGGCCATCAGCTTGCCGAAGAGTTGATTGCGCAAGGCGCAGATCAAATACTAGCGCGCAATTGACTGGGCTTGTGCAAAACATCAAACACCTGAATTGGCTATCGACTATAATTTATGCCGCGCCTCGACGTTTCGCTGGCGCGGCTTTATGATTCACCCAATAGATGTATCGAGGAGGAGTCGATGTTCTGTGTCTTTTGCGGAAGCAACATAGCCGAGGGATTGACCGCCTGCCCGCAATGCAAAGCGCCGCTGCCGGCACGCAAGCCGGCAAAACCTGCTTCGCCCGCCGCGCCAATATCGCAAGCTGAAAGCCGTCCTCGTCCTGCCCCGCCCCTGCCGGCTCCAACACCAGCCGCCGCCAGTCCACAATCCTCCGAAGCGCTGGTGGGCCGCGTGCTCGCGGGACGTTATCGCATCCTGAATAAAATCGGCGCCGGCGCAATGGGCGCGGTTTACAGGGCTGAAGACATGGCGACGAAGCGTTTGGCGGCCATCAAGCTGCTGTCGCCTGACCGTCAACTTAATGCCGAATACGTTGCGCGGTTTCAACGCGAAGCCCGCATGGCGACGCGCATTGCGCATCCGAACGCCGTCCGCACCTTCGATGCCGGCGCGACCGAAGATGGTTTCGCTTACATTGCGATGGAGTATCTCGAAGGTGAACCGTTATCGCAGGTCATCAAAGCGCGTGCCCCTCTGCCGCTTGATCGCGTCGCCCAGATCGCCTGGCAGGCTGCCGCCGCCTTGCATGCCGGCCACGAACTCAACGTCGTGCATCGCGACTTCAAGCCCGACAATGTTCTGATCTGCCGGCAGCCGGATGGCTCTGAGCAGGTCAAGGTGCTGGATTTCGGGGTTGCCAAACAGACCACCGTCGATCCGCAGTTTCAGGAACTCACGCAGGCTGGTTTCGTCATCGGCACGCCACAATACATCTCGCCCGAACAGGTCAAGAGCGAACCGACCTCAGCCCGCTCCGATCTCTACAGTCTAGCCGTCGTCGTTTATGAAATGCTCACGGGAGGCTTGCCATTTGCCGGAAAATCGCCGCAGAAACAGATGTTCAATCGCCTGCTCGAAGAGCCGATGCCGATAGCCACCGTCAACCCGACGCTCGCGCTGCCGCCAGAGGTTGAGATGGTCTTGATGAAGGCGCTGTCGCGCAACCCGGATGAGCGCTATGCCTCAACTGTAGAGTTCGCGCAAGCTCTCGTGCGCGCGACGCACAGCGGTTTCGAGCAAACGCGACGGGGCGCAACCGTGGTCGCGAACTTTGCGCCGGCGATGCAGGCTGCGCCATTCGCGCCGCATTACCCGCCGATGGCAAATCCCACGGTCAGCCCACAGCCGCAGCAGGCTTCTTCGCGCAAGCTAGTGATCGGCTTGATCGTTGTCATTATCGTCCTGGCTCTAATTCTGTTCGCCGCCCTCGCCTATCGAGCGTTAAAGTAATCGCCGCCACAAACCCGGCATATCGGCCAGTGCGGCGACTAACCTTCGGCCTGATCTTTTTTCAAGCGAATGTCATACTTGCGCGCCAGAATCGGGCGGATACGGTTGACCACACGGCTGAGGATCGAACTGATGGCGAGCGCCGTCAGTTCTCCGCCGACGCTCCTGGCGATTTCCGTCGGCCCCATCCCTTCAAAGAAGCGGAGCTTGAAAATCAGTATGTCGCGGGCGCTGTTGCGGCCTTTGATGGCGCGCTGCAACACCTCTTCGATCTCGTCTTGCGTCACACGGATGTCTCTCTGCATATCAGGCGACGGCGCGGCGATCTCGACGCCTTCGTTGGCCAACGCATGGTCGCCTTCGTCCAGCAACTGGTCGAGCGAGAAAGTCACGCGCGGTCGCTTCTGTGCCAGCACGACGCGGAAATGATCGCGCACCACATTCGTCGCGATAATGCCGAGATACTGATAAATCGAATTGTCGAACTCGCCTTCAAAGCGTTCGAGGGCGTTGCCATCGTCGTTGACAAGCTTGAGGTAGACGGCTTGGATCAAGTCTTCCACTGTGCCATCAGGGAATTGTTGCTTGAGGTCGAGGTCGGCGTGAATCCTCTGCTGGAAGGTGCGCACGACAAAGCCGCGAATCGTCGGGTGGTAGCGGCAAACGAACTCCTGCCAGGCGGCTTCATCAATAGGCCGCGAGGCGCAACGTTGCAATAGGTTTTTGACGGTCAACTCGCTCAGTGCCGAAGGCATAATCCCCTGTCTGCCCTGCATCAAACGGTATACGGTACGTTCGACCTTTCGGCTGCCTGCTTCACTAATTTATGTCATCCGGGGCTCAATTGTTTCAGAAGCGCCCCGTGAGAGCCGTGAAAGTATAGCAAATCACCTTGCCGTGCTGACAGAAGAATCCCCCCACTTGATGCGAATTGCAAATGGCTTTGGCCGTAGCGAATTGCAGAGGGAGGAAAATCGCCGCGCCGATTAGCGAGGATCAACAATGAACCCGCGCGGGAAATGATTGAGCGGGCCATGACCATGACCGAGCGCCGGCGCGCTGCGAATCGCTTCGACGATATAACGCTTGGCCTGCACAATCGCCTCCGTGAGCGAACTGCCGCGCCCCAACAGAGTCGCCATCGCCGCTGAAAGCGTGCATCCCGTGCCGTGCGTGTTCGATGAAAGGACGCGCTCGGCGGCAAACGTTCGCATGCCGTCATCGTCCAGCAACAGGTCGGTCGCGGTTTCACCAATCAGATCGCCGCCTTTCAACAGAACGGCGCGCGCCCCCATGTCGCGTATAGCGGCAGCGGCTTGCTGCATCGCAGCGAGATCGGACATGCGTCTGCCTGTGAGGCGCTCGGCTTCGGCGGCGTTCGGCGTGACGACCGTCGCCAGCGGAAAGAGCTTTTCAACCAGAGCGGCAAGCGCGCGGTCGTCAATTAAATCATAACCACTCGTGCTGCGAACCACCGGATCGACGACGACCGGAGCAAGCCGGTGCGCAGCTAAGAGAAGAGCCACTTCTTCGATGATCTCTGCGGTCGGCAGCATGCCTGTCTTCACGGCGGCAATCTTGAAATCCGTGAGCAGCGGTTCGATCTGCCGTTGAACGGTTTCGCTTGTCTGGTGGGTTGCGCCGAAAACGCCAAGCGTATTTTGAAAGGTCAGGCTGGTGACGGCGGCGACGCCGAAGCCGCCCATCGCGCTGATGGCCTTGATGTCGGCCAGAATGCCCGCGCCGCCTGAAGGATCAAACCCGGCAATCGTCAGTACGACCGGCAGTTGATAATCATTCTCTTTACGCATGCGATTCGTTGCGGTTCGACTTGATTCGCCGGATGAGGCTGCGCAGGTCGCCGGCTTCGACAAACATCGAAATCGCGGCGATACCCGCTGCGCCTGCGGCAAGTGTGTGATGGAAATTATTCGGTTTGATGCCGCCAAGCGCGATGACCGGAATCGTCATTTGCTCGGCGACTTCCTGCAAAGCGGCAAGGCCGACCGGCGAGCCGTAAGCTTTCTTGCTTTCGGTTTCAAACACCGGCCCAAAGACGATAAAATCCGCGCCTTCGCTTGCCGCCGCGCGTGCTTCTGCGAGGTTGTGCGTTGATGCGCCGATAAGCATGTGTGCGCCGAAAGCGCGGCGTATGGCATCGGCTTTCAGCGAGCGCGTCGTCAGATGAACGCCTGTGCAGGCACAAGCCGCCAGGTCCGCACGGTCGTTGATGAGGATGGCTGCGCCGGTTTGTTCGGCCAGCGGGGCAAGGGCATCGGCGATGGTGAGCACCGCGCGCGCCGGCAGATCGCGCTCGCGCAATTGAATCAAATCCACGCCCGCCGCGAGCGCAGCAGTCAGGAAATCAATCAACTCTGTCGGTTCCGGGCTGCGACTCTGGCGCGGCAACATCTGCCGGTCGGTGATCAGGTAAACGAGCGGCGTCTGGCGGTTGAAGATTGCTTTCATCGCTTTGCCATCGCTGTTGAAAGGTGCGGGTGGTGCGCGTGAAATTCGCCGCTTCCCACAGGCCGATCACAATGTTGACCACGCCCAG
>JBBWZK010000246.1:0-14726 GCA_039648975.1 Blastocatellia bacterium | reverse complement strand
ATAACCGCGTGCCGCTCAATCCCGATCTCAAAAGCCCACGCGCGCAGGAGTTTGAAACTAAGCTGGGGGGGCTAATTGTGGGACAAGAGCGCGCCGTGCGCCGCATCTCTGGCCTCTATCAGATTTATCTGGCGGGAATGCAGAATCCGGGTCGCCCCATCGGCACGATGATATTTCTGGGGCCTACGGGGTCGGGCAAGACGCGCGTCGTCGAAGCCGCCGCCGAAGTGCTGTTCAATGACAACAACGCCGTCGTCAAAATCGACTGCGCAGAGTTCCAGCATTCGCACGAAATTGCCAAGCTGATTGGCTCGCCGCCGGGTTATCTCGGCCACCGCGAAACGGCGCCCATGCTGACGCAGGAGAATCTCGACAAGTATCATAACGACGACGACAAGTTGACCTTCGTGCTGTTTGACGAGATCGAAAAAGCCAGCGACGCGCTCTGGCAATTGCTGTTGGGCATCCTCGACAAAGCGACGCTCACGCTAGGCGATAACCGCCGCGTCGATTTTTCGCGCTGCATGATCTTTCTCACCTCGAATCTCGGCGCCAAAGAGATGAGCGAATTGATCACCGGCTCGATAGGCTTTGCGCCGGCGCGCGGCAAAGGCATGATCGAAGACGACGTCGATCAGAAAATTTACCGCACCGCTTCGGAAGCCGCGAAACGCAAATTCTCGCCCGAATTCATGAACCGCATTGATAAAGTCGTGGTCTTCCGCAGCCTGAAGGAATATCACCTGAAGCAGATTCTGGAGCTGGAACTGTCGCAGGTGCAGAGCCGCATCATGCGCGGCGTCGGCGAGAAATTCGTCTTCAACTGCACGGACGAGGCGAAGAAGTTTCTGCTCGACGAAGGCATCGACTTCAAGTACGGCGCGCGCCACCTGAAGCGGGCGATTGAACGCTTCATGGTCTATCCGATCTCGAATCTGGTGGCCACCAAGCAGGTGGCGACCGGCGATCTCGTGGTGATTGATTTCGACGGCGCGACCGGCAAGCTCGTCTTCACTAAGGAAGAAGGCGGCGCGCTGATCGATCCGTACCGCGAGCGCTACAGAGAGATGTTCGACTCGGAAGAAGGCGAGCGCGCCGCCGAAGCCGCCGCCAGCGACGGCGGTTTGACGACCGCGCCGCTCAAGGCCATAGAAAAGTAGCCTGAACGACTAAACCTTTCTGCAAGCGTCAAGCCCGGCAGACCTGTGATCTTGCCGGGCTTGCTTGTCCTTGCGCGAGATTTGCTGATCCCTCATGCGAAGATGGCTTGTCGCTTTTGCATTGATGACGATGGCCGCGCCTGTGGCGCGCGCCGATACGGTACGCATCAATTTATTCAGCCTGTTCAAGCCGCGTATCGTCGAGGCGCGCATTGTCGCAGGCGACAGCGTGGCGCTCGATACGAACCGCATGGCCGGCAGCCGACCGCTTGCCGCAGGCTGCCGCGTGCGCTTGCAACTCGTCGGCGACCAGTTGAATGTGACCGTCCGCGATGCCTTCGGCAGCCTTCAGCAAACCTTCAGCGCCGGCTGGGCGCGGCTTTCTGCGAGCGAAGCCGCAACGCTGGAATTGACGCTGCCCGGCAAACTGCGCCGCACGGTGCGCGGCGATTTGACGATTGCCGCAGGCAGGCAGAATCTGCGCGGCGCGTTGCAGGTCGTTCTGACCACCGAACGCGAAGCGGCGGTCGCTTCCATCGTCGCTGCCGAAACCGAAGCGCGCGCCCCTGAAGCCTTAAAGGCGCTCGCCGTCGTCGTCCGCACCTTCATGCTTTCACACCCGAACCGACACGCCGCCGACGGCTTTGATTTTTGTGATACGACTCACTGTCAATTTTATCGCGGCGAAACAGACCTCGCCGCCGAAGCGACAACGCCTGCGGTCGCCAGCGCCGTCGCCGCCACCACAGGCGAGCATCTGGCTTTCGAGGGCAAACCGTTGGAAGCCTACTTCACCGCCTCTTGCGGCGGCATGACGGCGACGCCGGAGATGGTCTGGGGCGGCGCGTGTAATTACCCTTACAAGCGACTGCGCTGCGACTGGTGCCGCGCGTCGAGTCATTACGCCTGGACGCGACAGGCAAGCGTCAGGGCGGTTTTCAATGCGCTCGCGGCGGCGCGCTCGTCGCCGCTTTCGTATACCGCAGAGCTTGCCGTTGACCGCGACGACGCAGGCTTGGTGCGCGCCGTGATCGTTCGCGATGCCGGGCGGCAATCGACGATGAGCGCCGATGAGTTCCGCCGCATCATCGGGCGACGGCTCGGCTGGAATCGGGTCTTGAGCCAGAGCTTCACCATTACGCGGCGCGGCGAGCAATTGATCTTTCGCGGCAAAGGCTTCGGCAGCCAGGTGGGGCTATGCCTGGCCGGCGCGGTGGCGCAGGCGCGCGCCGGTCGGCATTACGATGAGATTCTACGCTTCTATTTTCCGCAGGCGGAAATCAGTAGCCGCTTGCCAAATGAATAATGGACTACGAATGTGCTGATGGGGCTTGCACGATGCAGGGCCGTAAGCAAGCCGACGAAGATGAATGATTAAAGAGCATTTCTGAAAAGGAAGCTCCGGAGGAGCGCAATGTTTATAGCTAACAGATCAAATCACGCATCAAGCTCCGTAGGAGCGCAATATCAACATTGCGCTCCTACGGAGCTTGAGAGTTTTCTAGCATCTGGCAACTATAAACATTTCGTCCCTAACGGGACTTCTCAGAAATACTCTATAAACCACAAGCGCGCGTTGACAACTGAGATTAAATAACGAATGAACAGAGTTCTACTTAACCTGCTGGGAATCAAAAGCACTTTACAGGCATTCGGCGAACGGCTCGTGACTTTCGGGCCGTTTGGTTTGCTTGCCATCTCGTTTATCGATTCGGCGGGGCTGCCGCTGCCGGGCGGGCCGGACGCCGTGATGATTCTGTTGAGCGCCAAAAACCATGCGCTCGTGCCGCTGTATGCTATTGCCGCAAGCGCCGGCTCAACCATTGGCTGCACGATCATGTACTGGGTGGCGCGGCGTGCCGGCCTGATCGCCCTGAAAAAGATCAAGCCCGAACGCCGCGCGCGCGTCGAAAACCTGCTGGGCCGCTACGATATACTGGCCATCATGGTGACGGCGATCTTGCCGCCGCCATTTCCATTCAAGCCGTTCGTGCTCTCGGCGGGCGTCTTCAAGCTGAAGCTGTCGCGCTTCATCATCGCCGTCTTCGCGGGCCGCCTGGTGCGCTTTACGATTGAAGGATTGCTGGCCATCGCTTTTGGCGAAGCGGCAGGCGAACGCATCAAACAACAAGGCTTGAAGGTCTTGCTGGTGGTGGTAATTGCTGCAACCTTACTGATCGTGGTCAACATCCTACGCTCGCGCCGCGCCCGCCGACTTGCCGTCGGCGAACTTCAGCCGCCAGTCGAATAACGACGAAGCGCTTGCAGATGCAGCGACAAAAAGGAACTTTCGTCTGCCGTAAAGCGTGTGTTAGCATTAGTAACTTTGGGGAGGAGTAACTGGCCCATTCATGAGAAAGTTAATCACTCTAATCGCGTTGCCCCTGCTGGTGGTCACGGGGTTCGCACAATCGCGCAACTGCCTGCGCCTCATGCACGCCGACGAGTTGACGCGCAATGCCATATGGATAGGACGCGTCAAAGTCCGCAAAGCCGATAAAGCAAACTATCGCGGCTCGTTCAGCCAGATTGCCACGCTGCAACCGCTCGATGTTATCGAAGGCGATTTCACGCTGAAAGAATTGAACGTGCTGGCGCAGTCAACCGTGCGCTGCGCGGAAGACAGTTATCTCAAAGATCAGGAATGGCTCGTATTTCTTGAGCCGGAGGACAGCCTCTTTCATACCCTCAACTTTCAATACGGCCAGTTCCTCATCGTCAACGAGATCGTCAAAGGCTGGCGCGACGCCAACAACAATCTGATCGATAAGCCTTACGCCGAGGTGCGCAAAGAGATTCTTACCTACGTCAATGCGGCGCAAACGCCGAAGCCGCAGGAGCCGAAGCCGCAAGAGCCGCCGCCACAGCCATCCGCGCAAAAGCCCCCCACACAGCAGCCCGCGCAAAGGCCCCCTGAGTCGTCATCGCGTCCTTGATTAAACCGATCTAGTCGCTGTCGCTTCGCCGTCGCCTTGCCTGAGGCGCGCTTTGTAATACTGGCCACAGTTTGAATAGACAAGGGTTCAGCCAGAAATTCCGGCCAGCGTCACCGTGAGCAGCAGCAGGCGTTTCAAGCCAAGTTCGCGGCCTGTGGGTTCGTACCATTCGCCGAGCGTGTGGCAATTGCTCGACATGCCGCCCGCACCGATGGTGATCGCCGGGATGCCCATCGAGATGGGAATGTTCGAATCGGTCGAAGAACAATCCAGTCGCGGCTCGATGCCTAAGATACGCGAGCAGTCAATCGCCGCCTGCACGATGGGCGCATTCACCGGCGTTTCACCCGACGGGCGATTGCCGACCTGTTCGAATTCAACAGCTAAAGTCGTGCCGCTCATCGCGCGCTGCGAATTCTCTTCGCGCAAGGCCAACTCGACGACGCGGCGCAGATAGGCTTCCAGCTTATCGATCTCTGCGCTCGACACCGAGCGCATATCGACGATCATGCTGGCGCGCTGCGGGATCGAATTCACCGAGTTGCCGCCTTCGATGATGCCAACATTGAATGAAGTGCGCGGCGACATCGGTGCAGGATAAGCGGCAAAGCGCGCGATGGCGCGACCCAACGCATGCACTGGATTGACTATGCCGAAATCGCCCCACGAATGACCGCCCGGCCCGCTGACGGTGATGCGGTAGCGGCGCGAGCCGAGCGCCCGCGTCGTGATGCGCTCGACGCCCGGCCCATCCAGCGAGATGAACGCCGCGACGCCCGAACAAAAATCGCCCTCAGTGAAAAGATGACGCACGCCGCGCAGATTGCCTTCGCCTTCTTCGCCGACCGTTCCGATAAAATGTATCGTGCCTTCGGTGACGACCTGCGCCGCATCAAGCGCCCGCGCCAGTGTGATCAGGCTGACCACGCCGGCAGTGTTGTCGCTGATCCCCGGCGCGTAGCAGCGCACGCCGTCGCGCCGCACGCGCACATCCGTGCCTTCGGGAAAGACCGTGTCGAGATGCGCCGCAACCAGGACGCTCGGCACAGCACGGCGACCCGGTCGCTCGGCAATCACATTGCCTTCGCTATCCGTGCGCACGCGCTTGAGGCCAAGTTCTTCAAAGCGCTGCTTGAGGTAAGCGGCGCGGGCCTGCTCCTTGAACGGCGGCGCGGGGATTTCGCCGATGCGTATCATCTCCGTATGCGTTTCGCCGTCCGTTGCTTCGATGAAGTTGAAGGCGCGCAGAATCTCTGGCGCGTAGAGTAGCGCGCGCGATTGCGAATTGCGGATTGCAGATGACGGATTCAACATAAAAATAAAGTCTGGAGAGTCCAGAGAATCTAAAAAGTCTGGAGAGTCCAGAGAGTCCAGAGAGTCCAGAGAGTCTGGAGAGTCCAGAAAATGTTTCTGCAAAGGAAGCTCCGTAGGAGCGCAATGTTTATAGTCAAAGAGATCGTTAATCATTCAAGCTCGGTTAGGAGCGCAATGTAGACATTTCGCCCCTACAGGGCTTGGTCTCTATAGCGTCTGCTTACTATAAACATTTCGTCCCTAACGGGACTTTTCTCAAACGCTCTCTGGACTCGATAGACTTTCCCGACTCTCCAGACTCTCAAGACTCTCTGGACTTTTTAGACATGTTTCATAATTTCATCGGCGGTCAGCACGCTGGCGCTGGTCTTGGCGCAGTTGAAGATGCGCTCGACGCGCGCAGTCGTGGGCTCGATGCGATGTCGTTCGAGCCAGAAGATGACGTTCGATTTGCCGCTCATCGGGCCGATGTCTATCTCTTGTTCGCGGCCAAAGATTTTCGCCGGCACGCCTGAATAGACGGCGTCCGCGAGCCAGTCGTCGCCTTTGCGAAACGCCTTGATGACGGCGGCTGCATGCACGCCGGTCGCTGTGCGGAAAGCATCGCGGCCCACGACCGGATAGCTGACCGGGATGGGCACGCCTGTGGCCTGGCTCGCGGTTTCGCAGTAGCGCATCAGGTTCGTCAGGTCGTTGTCAATGATGCCCATCAGTTTCAGGTTGACGAGCAGTTGATCCATCGGCGTATTGCCGACGCGCTCGCCGATGCCGAGCGCCGTGCCGTGCAGCCGATCCGCGCCCGCTCGAAAGGCGGCAAGCGCGTTGATGACGCCAAGCCCGCGATCCTGATGGCCGTGCCAGTCCACCTTGATCTCTTCGTCAAGCTGCATGCCTTGAACCACCTCTTTAATGTAGCCGATCAACGCCTGCACGCCATCGGGCGTCGCGTGGCCGACCGTGTCGCAGACGCAGATGCGCCGCGCCCCGGCTTCAATCGCCGTGCGGTAGAGCGCGCGAATCGTTTGAGGATGCGCGCGCGTCGTGTCTTCGGTAACGTACATGACCGGAAGCCCATGCGAGGCAGCGAACTTCACGGCTTCTTCGGTCGCCGTCAACATCATTTCAAGCGACCAGCCTTCGGCGTACTGCCGGATGGGGCTTGAGCCGATGAAGGTGCAGGCTTCAATGGGGATGCCGACTTTCTGCGCGATGTCGACGATGGGGATGATGTCGGCGATGACCGTGCGGGCGGCGCAGTTCGGCTGTATGTCGAGCTTGCAAGCGACTATCTCTTCGGCCAGCCGTGTGACGTCGGCGACGGCGCGCGGCCCCGCGCCCGGCAAGCCGATGTCTGCGCTATGAATGCCGAGCGAATCCATCAGGTGGAGCAGGGCGATCTTCTGTTCAATCGGCGGGTCAATGACGGAAGGCGATTGCAGCCCGTCGCGCAAGGATTCGTCATTGAGTTCGACGCGGCGCGGCGCGGCATCCTCGCGCCCGACTGAGTTCCAATCGTAAATCAATTCGTCTTTATTCATACGGCGACTTCCCTTGAGGATTAGAGCAAACCCGCGAATGCAGAGTCAAGCAACAGCAGAATCGCCTTCAGATGAATAACTCGACAGAGACATTGAAGAAAGCCGCCAGCTTTTTCGCCTGCGCTTTGCTGATGCCGCGTTTACCGCTCATAACTTCAGATGCCGTGCCTTTTGAGCCAAAAATCGGCCACAACTCGCTTGGCTTGACGGTGCGCGCTTGCATCAATTCGAGCAGGATGCCACGCGGCGATGCGGCGTTGAGTTGATAATGCTTACTCTCAAAATTTTCGATCAGCGTGACGAGCAGATCGAGCAGCTTTTCTTCTTCTGCGGACAGCCGCGCCTTGTGCATCAGTTTGTCTACTTCGGCGAGCATCCGTTCGTTCTCTGCTTCGGTGGTAATGACGCTCGGCAGCGTCCGGGCAAGTAATTTGCCGTAACGTTGCGGATTGATTGCTGCATCAACAGTCATGCTTCCACACTCCTTTATTGTATTCCCTGTGCGTGAGGACAAAGCGGATGTAGACGATTTCGTATTCATGCTTGATTTTAACGATCAAGCGATACTTGTTGCCAGAGACATTGAAAATCGTGCATTGCCCCAACGGGTCGGCATGCGGATAATCGCGCCTGACTTCGGCGAGGTTGTGCCACACGGCTTTGCTGGTTCGCCGATACCAGTTGTCAAGCGGTTCAGCCGCATCGAGATGTTTGGCGGCAAACTCCACAAGCGCTTTCCGGCTGATGACTCTCACTTCTCGATGTTCCCATAATGCGAACTGCTGCGTCAACTATGCAGCGCGTTGCGATGTGAGTGCGGCGGCGTGTTAGTATGCAGGCTTAAGCGCAGGAGGATGGTTTGGTCATGTCCGCCAATCAATCATATTCCGTCATTCAAGATAAGCCGGCGGCGCTCACGTCGCGGCAGGTGGTGCTGGCGTTTGCAGGGTTGTTCATTTTGAACCTGTTATTGCGGGTGTTTTACCTGCGCTACGATTTCGTCAACGGCGATGAGGGAATACGGGCGCTGACGGCGACGCGCATGCTTGAAGGTGCGCGGCTCTACGCCGATGTTGTCACGGACAAGTCGCCAGGCACGACGCTCTTTTACGCGACCGTCTTTGCGCTCTTTGGCCGCAGCATGAAAGCCGTGCATCTGGCGGCGACGGTCTGGAATTTTGCGACGGCGATTGTCGTCTATCTCACAACCGCGCGCGTTCATGGCAAACGTATCGCGCTGTGGGCGGCGTTGCTGTTTGTCTACTTCACCACGAATTACTTCACGCAGGACACGATGGCGGCAAACACGGAGTTGCTGCTGGTGCTACCGTACACGGCGGCGTTGGCCTGTTTCATGCGCGCCTCCGGTATTGGCAGTGAGCGGCCAGCGGCGCAACGGAGCTTATTGTTCATCGGCGCGGGCGTGATGACCGGGTTTGCGGCTATGTTCAAGCAGGTCGGCGTGCTCAATCTGTTGTTCTTCGGATTGTATGAGCTGATCGAAGCATACCGCGCGCGGCACAGCTTTCAATCAAGCGCGGCGTGGCTGGCGGCTTCCTGCAAGCGGCTCCTTGCGCGATTGTCGCTCGTCGCCATTGGCTTTCTGCTGGTAATCGCGGCGTTCGTCGCCTGGCTCGTGTCGATGCACGCGCTTGCGGCCTTCTGGCGCAACGGCGTCGAGATCAATATGTTCTACATCGATTCGGTGCCGGCCAGTCTGTGGTGGCGCTTCGCCATCGGTCGTGGACTGGGCTACGTCCTGTTCAACTTCGTGCTGTGGGCGCTTGCGATCTGGACAACTGTCCGTTCGATTAGAGCGGCGCGGCATCCGGCAACCGCAGACTGCGAAGGCCAAGCCGCCGAATTATCAGCAATCGGAAAGATTGAAAGTCATTCGGTGAATCCGCATGAGTTCAATCTTGCGGTGTCGTTGTGGTGCATCGTGTCGCTCATTAGCGTCGTGATGGGCGGGCGATTCTTCGGGCATTACTTCATCACGGCGCTGCCGGCGCTGGCGATGCTCGCCGCGCCGAGCGTTTTCGTATTCGGCAAGCTGCTGCGTGACTCGGCGCGCAAACGCAAAGCGCAAGTTGCCCTGGCTATCCTCGCGATGTTTTTCACGGTTGGTCTGGTGCGCTCGCATCATCGCACGGTGGTGCTGGCTTACGAAACTCTCACCGGCAGGCGCACGCATTGGAGCGCGGACTGGGGCATGACCAAACGTCAGAACGAAGCCGAGGCCATCACGGCGGCTTTGCGTGATAAGTTACAACCGGGCGAGCCGCTTTATATCTGGGGCTACGCCCACGATGTTTACTGGCAGACGGGTTGCAGCCCGGCGGCGCGTTACCTGACGCCGTACTACATTGATGGCCGATTCGGAGACACCGACGCCATCGCCGCCGCGCCGAACGCGCCGTTCTGGCAGGAGGCGCGCGCCAATCTGATCGAAGATTTGCGCCGCGCCCGACCGCGCATCATCCTCGACATACAGGGCGACATGGACGATCTGCCTTACGCAGAAATCACCGATTTTCTCAAGGAAAACTATGAAGATGTGGGCGCGGTCGGGGTTGACCCGAACCGCCCGTTCCGCGTCTTGCGGCTCAAAGGCGCGAGTGCCGAAGCCCTGTCAAACCTGCCATTGCGATGAAGCCCGAATGTTGCTTTAATCGCTTTCGCCGCTTGCCCTGTCAATCACCGAACGGTAAGGATTGACGAGCGCCCACATGATCACTCCACAAC
This sequence comes from Blastocatellia bacterium, assembly GCA_039648975.1. Lineage (GTDB taxonomy): Bacteria > Acidobacteriota > Blastocatellia > UBA7656 > UBA7656 > DATENM01. The sequence continues at coordinate 5,033 of JBBWZK010000246.1, read as the reverse complement.
TCAGCACGCCGGCGGTGATGTAGAAAGGGATTGTCCACGACGCCAGCTTTTCAACTGTGTAACCGACAATCACCGGCCCAATTGCTCCTCCGAGATTGCCTGTCGTATTCATGAAGCCGGTGACGACGCCGGCATTGCGCCGCCCGACGTCCAGGCATACAGACCAGGCGGGAGGACTGCTCATCATCTGGCAAAAGGCGGCCACGGCAATCAACAAAGCGGCGGCGATGCGGTCTTCAGCCAGAGCGACCGCCACGAGCGCCAGGGCGCTGGTGAGAAAGCCAAAGCCGCCGACCAGACAGCGCCCGATCTTCAAGCTGCCGGTGCGCCGCGACAGCCAATCCGTCAGCCAGCCGCCCAGCCATACGCCGCCGGTGCCCGCCAGAAACGGCAACGCCGAAAACAATCCGGCGTAGGCTTCTGAAAAGCCGCGCGCCTTGAGCAAGTAAGTCGGCAACCAGGTGAGATAAAAATAGAGCGCATAACCATAGGCGAAGTACATCCCACAAATAAAAAGCAGGTTCGTGCTCCGCAGCAAAACGCGCCAGGGTACATGCTGCGCATGGCCGAAGTGGCTGGCGTCGACTCGATCCGAGCGGATGAACTGCAACTCTTCGGCGTTGACTGCGCGGTGTTGCTCAGGGTGGTCGCGGAACCACCAGTACCAGAGCAGCGCCCAGACGATGCCAACCACGCCGAACTCCACGAAAGGCCAGCGCCAGCCTTGCCACGCCACCAGTTTGAGGATCAGCGGCGTCGTCACCGCGCCGCCCAGATAGCTGCCGACGAAGGCGATGCTCAAGGCGCGACCCTGATGCGAGGAAGGGAACCAGCAGGAGATGCTGCGCGCGATGTTTGGGAATGCGCCCGCCTCACCGATGCCGAACAGAAAGCGCATCAGCAGAAGTGAGAAGAAACCTGTCGACAGGCTGGTGAGCGCCGTAAAGATTGACCACCAGATGACAATGCGTGCGAGCGCTTTGCGTGTGCCGAAATAATCGCCGAGCCAGCCGCTGGGGATCTCGAAAGCCGCGTAGGCCAGCGTGAAGGCGCTGAAGATGTAGCCCATCTGCAAAGGCGAGAAGTGAAATGTTTCGGTGATTGCCGGCGCGGCGGCGGCGATGCAGATGCGGTCAAGATAGGTGATAAAGGTCAACGCAAAGAGCAGCCAGAGGACTTTGAAGCGGGCTTTAGTTGGGGTGACGGCGATGACAGGTTTCATGCTTCGGCGTCCACTCTTTCGATGATCCATTCGTTGATGAACGATAGCGACTGGCGCGGGAAGACATGGCCGACATCGTAACTCTGGAACGTCACCGAGCGGGCACGGCGGGCGATTGCGCCTTCGAACGTCCGCACGCGATTGATGGGATAAAACTCGTCGGTGTTGCCGGCGATGATCAAGGCGTCGGTCGCGCTCGGCTGATACTTATCTGCGTCCCAGTCGCCCGGTATGCCGCCGCAGACGGCGACGACGCCGCGAATCATGTCGGGATGCGTGAAGGTGAAGCGGTAGTTCAACGACACAGATTGCGAGAAGGCGATGAGAAAGATGGCGCGCCGGTTGATCGGATAGTCGGCGGCAGTAGCTTCGATTACAGAGAGCAACGTCTGGTGATGCAGGCGAATCGTCTCTTCGGCTTTGAACTGCATCATCCAGCCGAATCCGATCTTCGGTTGGTCGTCGCCCGTGCCGCGCACGAAGAAGCCGTTCGGCCCCTGCAACGAAGCGATGATGAAATCGCGTTCGTTGATCTTGCGCATGAGCGCCATCATGGATTCCTTGTTGCCTTCATAGCCGTGCAGCGCGATGACCAGCGGCTTCGGCGTCGGCTGGTCATCGGCGGGCACGTAGAGATCGTAATAAAGCTGTGTGCGTTGCTCAGTGGTTTTTTCGATAATCATTGCGGCGGCGTTTGCTCCTTTGAAATATGGTCGGGCGAACGATCAATCTGCGCCCTGATGGCGCGCGATCATGATGGATGATGCGCGCGGCTCTCGCTTTGAGCTAGGGCGCGCCGGTGAGATATTATCTAACGCGATGAGCGAAGAAAAGGCGAGACGCTATGTAATCTACGGCGCGGGCGCTATTGGTGGCGCGCTCGCGGGACTGCTGGCGCGCGCCGGCGAGCGCGTCATCTGCGTGGCGCGACCGGCGCAGGCCGAAGCGTTGCGGCAGGGAATCACCTTCAAACGCGGCGGCGAAGAATTCATCCAGCCGGTCGAGGCGGTGACCGGCGTGCGTGAGTTGCAGCCCGAAAGCGGCGATGTCATCGTGATGACTGTGAAATCACAGGCGACCGCCGCGGCGATTGAAGAGATGTCCGCCGTTTACACGGACGCCGTGCCGGTCGTCTGTTTGCAGAACGGCGTGACCAATGAAGAGATTGCGGCCCGCCGCTTCAAAAATGTTTATGCGGCGCTGGTCTTCTTCAGCGCCACACAGATGACGCCCGCGCGCATCTGGCTGACGCGCGGGCGGTCGATTGCGATTGGCGGTTATCCCGAAGGCGTTGACGGGATGGCCCGGCGGATCAGCGACGATTTCCAGCGCGCCGGATTCGAGGCAATGGCTTCGCCTTATACGATGGCGATGAAATGGAGCAAGTTCGTCGTCAACCTCAACAATGCGACGTATGCCATCACAGGCTACTACGTCGAGCAGGGCGCGGCTGAAGCGGAGATGCGCCGCTAGCTGGCCGATGTGCGCGAAGAAGGCTTGCGCGTGCTCGACGCCGCAGGGATTGTCGTCGAACCGCCGCCCGGCGAAGCCTCGCCGATTCGCATTCGCGAGTTTAACGAAAAATCGACAGCGCCGCCGCGTGATGCCGAAGCGTTAATGAACCTTCCAGAAAGCGAGCGCACCTACCCGTCGATGTGGCAAGACCTGGAACTTGACCGGCGCACGAGCGAGGCGGACTATTTGAACGGCGTCATCGTCGATCTGGGGCGCAAGCACAGCATCCCGACGCCGTATAATTCAACGCTGCTCGACATCATCAATCGAATGTTTGCTGAAGCAGAGCGTCCGGGAATCTACACGCCCGCCGAGTTGCGCACGCTGATCGAGTCGCGCAACCAGGCGCAATAAGCGGCGCATTGCCCTGGCTACGCAACAGAATTACAACTTCCACAAGCGGCGCATTGGTGGTATAGTACGCGCGACTGCCCCTACAGTCGGTCCCGAAATCATTGAAACGGTTTCCTTGAATGCGAGCCTTCGTGTGTCGTGCGCGTCGGCATCGCCGCAGGAAGTTGAAGGTGGGAGTGATGCGTAAAGCGAATCGTTTGGCCGCAGCAATCCTGGCTGTGTTGATGCTTGTGGCAGCGGCTCCGGCTTTCGGTCAGCCGGACGACGGCAGCACGAAAACAAATCCATCCGGCTCTGTCGAGAAGCGCGATACCAACAGCGCGAAGGCCACGAGCGACGGCACGGTCGACGGCGTCGAGTTCATCAAGCATTTCAAGATCGGCATGAGTTACAACGAAGTGCAGGCGGCTCTGCCGAAAAGCGTCGAGCAGGACACGCTCAATTATGTAACAACGGATGAAGCCTTCGTTCTGAACGTCGAGCTGCCGGGCACGGGAGAGTGGAGCGCCTCCTTCCGCTTTGACACGCTCGACACGCCGATAAGGCGGCCCGAGCACCTGATCGAGATGAGTTGCACGGCGAGCCTGTCGAGCCGCAGCCAATCGTTTGACGCACTGGTCGGCAGGGTCACTGCGGCCTTCGGCGAGCCGGTCAAGGTTGACCGCACGGCAGACAAGATTCAGCAAGCGGGCTGGCGCGTCGGCGGGTCGGTGCTGACACTGGAATACTCTGTCATGCCGAACGGCATCGGCAACAACGTCACCATTGAGTTCACCATCCGTAAAACCGGACGGCGCGCGTCGCGCGCCGACGACATCGCCTGAGATTTTCTACCAGTGCCAAAAAGGACGGAAAGGCCGCTTGAATTCTCTCAAGCGGCCTTTAGTTTACTATTTGGGGTTTCCGTTGCGAACGTTGCGAGCATGAATGGGTTCCTCGTGACATAGAGCAAGAGCCGCGTGTTTGTCCAAAGTGCAAGAGCCCGTATTGGAATAAGCCGCGAAGAAACGCAAGCGCGAAAAAAGTCGGTGCGTGAGTGCTTTTTTGTTGTCATTATTCCGACATTGCTCCGTCGTGACTATGGTTGTTAAATCCTATCCGACGAGAAGGGTGATGCCTTGAAAAGCAAAGACAGCAGCAATGATGATAAAGACATAACTGGCTCTAATTCGGCCAGTACGCCCAAATCTGTTCAATCCGAAATACCTAAACCACTTGTCTCTGATAGCGCCCCGATTATGGACATGCAAACAGAATATCGCTCCGTACATGGCGAGGTAGCCCAAGAGCAAATAACCAAATCCGAGAAGGCGCTCACTGATGAAATCAAACGCAGTGAGCACATAATGATTAAGCTCACGTCCGTAGTTGCCTTCACTGCCTTATTGGTGCCGTCATTTTTGGATTGCAACTCTGCACTATGAGGCTTTGCCCAAAAACCCAACCAAAAACTAAATCAACCAAAAAGTAGCGGGGTCAACCAAAAAGTCCTGCTCTGTAAGTTTACCCTCTGATATAATCCGGCTATCCTGTTGACTCGCCTTACATTGGCGTCATGAACCGATGGACAGCCGCGCATTCTCTGAGCGCGGTTGGCGAGTCAAGTCAATCAGAGTGCCTACAGAGAGAGCCGAGTGGCGAATAACGAACCGCCTGAAATCCCGCCCGAGTTAGCAAGTGTGGCCGAAGAACTTGGCCTCCTGTTACCTCACACAGATGACTGGAAACGCCTCAGCAAGGACTTGGGTATTTCGACAACTACCTCTCACCTATTGGTAGTGACATGGTTGCTTGGAAGCAAATACGGAGACTCTTTTAAGCTCGACTTTATCCATCACGCGGCATAGCAAACCGCGTCGGTTAAACGGTTGAACAATGCCCGTGATATTTTTATGACATCAGCCACTGGCGCTGATGTTGAAAAATTCTCCTGCTGCCATAG
>JBBWZK010000223.1:0-30334 GCA_039648975.1 Blastocatellia bacterium | reverse complement strand
CGCACGTCAAGCCGCGCCTCGCCATTCCCTTCGGCATTCACGCGCACAACGACTCGGAGCTTGCCGTCGCCAATTCACTGGCGGCAGTCGAAAGCGGCGCGCGCCAGGTGCAGGGCACGATCAACGGCTACGGCGAGCGTTGCGGCAATGCCAATCTCTGTTCCGTGGTGGCGGCGCTTGAATTAAAACTTGGCCTTGAAACCATCGGGCGCGAGCGGCTGACGAATCTGACGCACGTTTCGCATTACGTGGCGGAACTGGCGAACCTGCCGCACCCGAACGACCTGCCGTTCGTGGGCCGCAGCGCCTTTGCGCACAAAGGCGGCATACACGTTAGCGCGGTGATGCGCGACCCGGCGACTTACGAGCACATCGATCCCGAACTCACAGGCAACCGCCGCCGCGTGCTGGTTTCCGACCTGTCAGGTAAGAGTAACGTGCTTTACAAAGCCGCCGAGATGGGCATCGACGTCGATGCGAGCGATGCACGGCTGCGTCCCGTCGTTCAGCGCATCAAGGAACTGGAGCATCAGGGCTTTCAATTCGAAGCTGCCGAAGCCTCGTTTCGCCTGCTGTTGGAAGGCGCAGTGGGCAATTACCGCGAGTTCTTCACACTTGAAAGCTACGATGTGTCGACGCACCACAGCAGCGCCAACGGCCCGACATCGCGCGCCACGGTCACGGTGAGCCTCGACGGCGAGTTGCGCGAGGGAGCGGCTGAAGGTTGCGGGCCTGTGCATGCGCTTGATTGCGCGTTGCGTTGCGCCTTGAGCGATGCCTTCCCGTGCCTCGCCGAAGTGCATCTGGTCGACTACAAGGTGCGCGTGCTCGATGCCGACCGAGCGACGGCGGCCAAGGTACGCGTGCTGGTTCGCACGCGCGATCACGAAGAAGCGTGGAGCACGGTGGGCGTGTCGGAGAACATTCTTGAAGCGAGCTGGCAGGCGCTCGCCGACTCGATCAATTACAAGCTGAACAAGGAAAGGCAAAAGGCAAACGGCAGGCCCGACGCGGCGACGCGGCGAAGGGGAGACGCGGCGACAGATGGTTCGGTTGCGCCAGTCGCCGCGTCCCCGCGTCCCCGTGTCGCCGCGTCGCCTTTGTCCCCGGAGGTGAATCGTGTCTTTTGAGCAAACCGAATGGGTGTGGATGAACGGTCGCGTGGTGCGCTGGCAGGAGGCGACGCTGCACGTTTCGTCGCACGCCTTGCATTACGGCAGCGGCGTCTTTGAAGGCATTCGATGTTACGAAACCGCCGACGGCCCGGCGCTCTTTCGCCTGGATGCGCATCTCGACCGGCTGTACGCCTCGGCGGAACTGTACAGCATGGCGATTCCCTATTCGCAGGACGAAATCAGTGAAGCCATCTGCGAGGTGATTGATCGCAACGGCTTCATGGGTTGCTACGTGCGGCCCATCGTCTATTACGGCAGTTCTTCTCTCGGCGTGCATCCGCGCAACTGCCCCGTTGAGATAGCCATTCTCGTCTGGCCGTGGGCCGCGTATCTGGGCGATGAGGGCCTCGAACACGGCGTGCGCGTTAAAGTATCACCGATTACAAAATTTCATTCACGCATGATGCCGACCACCGCGAAAGCCTGCGGCGGCTACATCAACTCGATGCTCGCGGTGCGCGAAGCGATGGCGGCTGGTTACGATGAAGCGCTGCTGCTGGACGAGCGCGGCAACGTGGCTGAAGGATCGGGCGAGAACCTCTTTGTCGTGCGCGATGGCGGCTTGTTGACCAATGATGAGCATTCTTCTATTCTGCTCGGTGTCACGCGCGATGCGGTGATCCGGGTGGCGCGCGATCTCGGCTATCGGGTTGAGGTCGGGGTAATCCGGCTCGACGATCTGATTGCTGCGGACGAAGCGTTTTTCACCGGCACGGCAGCCGAGGTGACGCCGATACGCGAGTTGGACGACACGCCAATCGGCAATGGCGCGCGTGGGCCGGTGACCGAAGAGATTCAGCAGCGATTTTTTGATGCGGTGCTGGGCCGCGACCCGCAATATCGCGACTGGCTTCACCTGGTTGGCAAACCCGCACCCCTCGGCGTCTGAATTTCAAATCTCAAATTTGAAATCTCAGGTGCATCTGCAATCGCCGATTTGACCTTGCAGATGACCGATGTGTATCGTCGACGCAGGCGCTCGTCGGAGCGCGCAATTATTTTGAATTTGAGATTGAGGTTTTTGTGAGCGACCGGTTTTTACTCAGCAGCAAACTCCCGCCTTATGTATTCAACATCACCAACGAATTAAAGGCGGCGGCAAGGGCCAGGGGCGAAGACATCGTTGATCTCGGCATGGGCAATCCCGATTTGCCGACGCCGAAGCCCATCGTCCATAAACTCATCGAGGCAGCGCGCAACCCGCGCAACCATCGCTACTCGGCGTCGCGCGGCATTCCGAAATTGCGCGAAGCGATAGCCAATCGCTACCAGCGCAAGTGGGGCGTGCGGCTCGACCCGGGCACGGAAGTCGTGCAGACCATTGGCGCGAAAGAAGGACTCGCGCATCTGGTCATGACCGTGCTCGCGCCGGGCGAAACCGCCATTGTGCCGGTGCCGGCTTATCCGATTCATACGCATTCGGTGATCATCGCCAACGGCAAGTTGATCAAGCTGCCGGCGGATAGCCCTGACGATCTGCTCGATAAGTTGACAGCGGCCATCAAAGCCGAGCGCCCGAAGATCGTCACGCTGTCGTTTCCCAGCAATCCGACGACGATGTGCGTTGACCTGAAATTCTTCGAGGAAGTCGTCCGCCTCGCACGCCATCACGGCACCCTGATTATTCACGATTTCGCCTATGCCGACCTGGTGTTTGACGGTTACGTCGCGCCAAGCATTTTACAGGTTGAAGGCGCGAAAGAGGTCGCCGTTGAACTCTTCTCGCTGTCGAAGAGTTACAGCATGGCGGGCTGGCGCATGGGTTTCGTCGTCGGCAACGCCGAAGTCGTGGCGGCGCTCACGCGAGTAAAAAGTTATCTGGATTACGGAACCTTTCAGCCGATTCAAATCGCCGCCATCATCGCGTTGAACGACTGCGAAGAGTACGTCGGCCAGATTGCCGAAACCTATCGCAAGCGGCGCGACATGCTGATTGACTCGTTCGCGCGCGCCGGCTGGGAGATTGAAAAGCCAAAGGGGACTATGTTCGTGTGGGCGCGCATGCCTGAGCGTTACCGCTCGATGGGATCGCTCGAATTCGCCAAGCATGTCCTGGCGCGCGCCAAAGTCGGCGTCTCGCCAGGGATAGGTTTTGGCGAAGCCGGCGACGGCCATGTCCGCTTCGCGTTGATCGAAAACGAGCACCGCATCCGTCAGGCGGCGCGCGGCATCAAGCAAATGTTTCGTGAAGATTGAGGGACGCTTATGGAGCTGATGCAGCTTGAGATGTTTGTGGCCATGGTCGAAGAGGGCAACTTTCACAAAGCCGCCGAGCGCGTCTTTCGCACGCAGCCTGCCGTCAGCATGGCGATTCGCAAGCTCGAACACGAACTCGGCTCACAGCTCTTTGACCGCACGAATCGTAATGCCTGTGTGCTGACAGACACCGGCGAAGTTCTCTACGATTACGCCAAGCGGCTGCTCAATCTGCGCGATGAAGCGATCATCACGCTCCAGCAACTGCAAAACCTGCAAAGCGGGCGCATCCGTATCGGCGCCAACGAGAGCACCAGCCTTTATCTGCTGCCGCGACTCATCCTCGATTTCCGCGCCCGCTATCCGAAGATCAAGATCGAGGTCTTTCGCCAGCTATCGGCGAAGCTGCCGCAAGAGATTCGCCAGCGCAATCTCGATCTCGCCATCCTGTCGTTTCTGCCTGACGCGAGTGACCTGGAGACAACGCCGATCATGCGCGATGAACTGGTGCTGATCGCCAGCCCGCAGCACGCGCTGGCGGGCCGTGACCGTGTGCATATCCGCGAGCTGGGCGATGAAGCCTTCATCGCCCATAACGTGCGCTCGCCATCGCGCGAGAAAGTGATCGAAGCGTTTCGCCGCTTTCAAACGCCGCTCAATATCACGATTGAGATTGCCACGATTGAGACGATCAAGCGCTTCGTGGCGATGAATCTCGGCCTGGCGTTTACGCCGCGCATGTGTGTTCAGGAAGATGTTGAGCGCGGCGATCTGGCGGTGATCGCGGTCGAAGGATTTCGCTATGAGCGCACTCTGTGGGCCGTGCGCCGCCGCACCGATGCGCATTCGCACGCCGTCCAGGCTTTTCTTGAGATCATTCATGCGATGGCCGAAAAACTTCTGCGCGGCCAGCCAGCCGTCGCCGCAAACCTCGAAAAGCCGGCGGCTGAAGCGCTGCCTTAAGCTGGCCCGTCCTCGATAAGATGGCAAGTAGACAGGCGACAATTTTCGTGGGCAAGCCGTTTTAACAAACAATTTTGTAGGCTGCGATTCTGCCGACCATCCTGACTCTGGTGATGAAGCACCGGGGATCCCTACCAGATATAGAAAGCAGCCGAGCTTTCTACCCTATATTCTGTGCTCACTTATTACTTGATAAGCCAAGCCGCCTGGCGCTCAGACGAACAGGTGCCTCGATCTCCCGAACGGCTGAAAAGTCCCGTTAGGGACGTAATGTTTATAGTTAATGGCATAGGCAAGGACTCAAGCCCTGTAAGGGCGGAATGTCGACATTGCGCTCCTGACGGAGCTTGCTTCTTAATCTGATCTGCTTGCTATAAACATTGCGCTCCTACAGAGCTTCTTTTTCAGAAAGGTTCGATAGCCTCTTAGCCTCTTTTACCTGCCTTTTCATTCGCTCATCATGGTTGGGGCCTTCTCTGAGGGGCACTGCACCGCAACAACGGTGCAGCATACTGCCGAAATGCTCTTTCGCTGAAGAGTTGGATAAAATAAGCTTACAATTCTGTTATAGCCCTGGTAAGAAACCTACAAAACCGTAATTTTTGGAAATGGCCGGCACTGCCTAATCTCCGTCACATAGACGTCTGAAAGCTTTGCATTGCCACAGATAGGCGAAGCGGCGGAGGAAGAGCAGCTTGCTGGTACGGGCCTTGCTCCATCAACGGCCCTCTGCGTGACGTGTAGGCAGAGTCAGAAGCTTCAAAGGTTCAGCGATGCAGATTGATTTTGAAAAAATGTTGGTTCACGCCAACGAGCGATTAGCCGACATCAGCGTCGCCGGCGAGCGCCAGCAGCAGGCCGACGCCTTCAAGAAGTTTTTGAAGATCGAAACCGAGCGGCTGCGCATTCGCCACCGCTTCGGACTGGGCGGCGTCGAGATCGCGCGGGGCCGCAGTTATCTCATCGATATGGTGGTCTGCCGCGCCTGTCAGCTTGCCGCCGTCGATCTGCATTCTTCAGAAGCCGAATTGAACAACTACGCCGTCGTTGCGCTTGGCGGTTATGGACGCCGCGAATTATCGCCGTTCTCCGACGTCGATCTGCTGTTCCTGCATACAGGCAGCCGCCAGAACGAGGCGAAGCGATTCGTTGAGCGCACGCTTTACCTGCTCTGGGACATGGGACTGACCGTAGGCCATAGCTTTCGCTCGTTGAAAGAGTGCGTGTCAATGGCGCGCACCGATCTGGTATCGCGCAATGCCATGTGCGAGGCGCGGCACCTCACGGGCAACACAGAGTTGTTCCGCCGCTTCACGCGCCAGCTCGATGACGCCGTGTTTCGGTCGCGTCGCGAGACCGAAAGTTTTCTGCAAGCCATGATGACGGAACGGCGGGCGCGTTATGAGAAGTTCAGCCGCGCGGTTTGTGTGCAGGAGCCAAACGTCAAAGAGAGCGCCGGCGGCCTGCGTGATCTGCACACGGCGCTCTGGGTTGGCCACGCGCGTTATCAGCAGAAGAGCCTGGATGATCTGCGCGCTGAAGACCAGGTTTCCGGTGCCGAGTATGCCAGCGCGCGGCGCGCTTATGACTTTATCATGCGCGTCCGTAATGAAGCTCACTTTTTGACAGGGCGCAAGGCCGACCTGTTGACCCTCGATCTTCAGCCGCAGGTGGCTAATAGCTTTGGCTACGAAGCCAAGCGCGGCCTTGAGGCATCAGAACTGTTCATGCGCGATTACTACCAGCGCGCCAGTGAACTGCATCACTTTGCCGAAAGCTTCATTGCGCGGGCGCTGGTTTCGCCGACGGAAAAGCGCAACCTCGTCAAGCGCGTGACGGCAAGCTTCGAGTCGCGGCAGGGCAAGCTCTATCTGACGATCACGCGCGGCACGCAGAAGCCCGGCGAAGCGACGAACTATGAGATCAAGCAGGGCAAGCTCTACCTCAAGGAAGAGTCCCACGACTTTCGCTCGAACGCCATACACTTGCTGGAATTGTTTTCCGTGGCGCAGAGCGAGCGCGTTGCGCTCAGCGAAGAATTGAAAGCGACGATTCGCAGCCAGTTGCATCTCGTGACGCGCCGCTTTCGCGCCACCAAGGAAGCCAGCCGCGCCTTTATAGACATCCTCAGCCGCAAGGGCCGCGTCGCCCCTGTGCTGCGCATGATGCACGAGACAGGTTTTCTGGGAAAGCTGCTGCCGGAATTCGCGCGCATCACGTTTCTCGTGCAGCACGACTTTTATCACAAGTACACGATTGACGAGCACACGCTAAAAGCCATTGAGGTGCTCGACCGCCTGGCCGACGAATGCGATCCGCGCCTGCTGCGCCTGGTGAAGGTTTTCAGCGAGATCGACAACGCCGCGCCACTTTATCTCGGCCTGCTGCTGCACGACATCGGCAAAGGTCATGGCGGCGGTCACGTGCAGAAGGGCACGCGCATTGCCGAGCGCCTCTGTGAGCGGCTCAAGCTCGACGAACACAGCGCCGCACAAGTGCGCTTTCTCGTCAAAGAGCATCTGCTGATGTCGCACACGTCGCAGCGGCGCGATCTGTCGGAAGAAGGCTTGATCGAGAGCTTTGTTGCCAGAGTGTCAAGCTTAAACAACCTGAACAAGCTACTGTTGCTGACTTATGGCGACATCAGCGGCGTCGGGCCGGGCGTCTGGACGGACTGGAAGGCGACCTTGCTGTGGGAGCTTTACACGCGCGCCCGCGCCCACTTCGTCGAAGAGAACACGGCGCGGCTCAACCGCGACCGCCGCTCCTTGTTCAAGCAGCAGGTGATACGCGAACTGGCGCCGGAATTTCCGCCAAGCGGGGTCGAGCGCCACTTCGCCATGATGCCCGACCGCTATCAGCGTGCGAATAAGCCCTCGCAGATCGCTCGCCATCTGAGATTGGCGCGGCGGCTCGACACGGAGCCGCTGGCGACCGATTGGCAAATCGTGTCGGGCGAGCACTGCACCAATCTGACCGTGTGTGCGCGCGACCGTGCAGGGTTGTTTGCGCGTATCGCCGGCACGCTGACGGCGCATGGCATCAACATCTTGAGCGCCGATTTGAACACACGCGAAGACGGTCTGGTGATTGATACCTTCAAAGTCTGCGACGTGCAGACGCATCAACCGGTGCGCGCCGAGTCGCACGCCAAAGTCGAGAAGAATTTGCAGGCGGCGCTCGCGGGCCTTTACGACGTTGCGGCAGCGGTCACCCAACAACTGACGCGCGCGCCGCGCCGCTCGTGGCGCAAGGCGACGCGCAAGCCTGTGCAGCTCTCTGTAAGATTCGATACAGAAGCCTCGGCTCTGAGCACGGTCATCGAAGTGCGCGCCGAAGATCAGCCGGGCCTGGCTTACAAGATCGCCAACGCGATTGCCAGTCTCCAATTCAATATCACCTTTGCCAAGATCACCACCGAAAAGAGCCACGCGCTCGATGTGTTTTACGTTACTGATGCGCGCGGCCAGAAACTCGACGCTGCAGGAATGCAGGCGGTCGAACAGGCGCTCATCGAAGCGCTCGGCGACAAGCCGACCGATAAACCCATGAAGGAGGCTGTATGAAAAAGATAGAAGCGATCATTCGCCCGCACCTGCTCGACGCCGTGAAGAACGCCTTGCAGGAAGTCGGGATTGCCGGCCTGACCGTCACCGAAGTGCGTGGCTTCGGTCGCCAGAAGGGCCACACCGAAACCTATCGCGGCAGCGAATACAAGATCGACTTTCTGCCGAAGGTGAAGATCGAAGTGGCGCTGCCGCTCGAAATGGTCGATCAGGCGATTGACGCCATTATGAAGACGGCGAAGACCGGCAAATTCGGCGACGGCAAAATCTTCGTCCTGCCGCTCGAAGAGGTCATACGCATTCGCACAGGCGAGCGCGGCGAAGCCGCGTTGTAACCATCGATTGCCGCCGGCGGTGTTTTCTCGGGCATTGCCAGACTGGCGAGACACATTCATTGAGGAGGAGAGATCAGGTGATGAACACAAGGAGGATTCCGCGAATACTAATTGCGACGAGCGGTGCAGCTATGCTGTTAGGCCTGGTGCTGCCAGTCTATGCGCAAGACGCCGCGCCGCCTAGCATCAGCGGCGGCGATACCGCATGGATGCTGACCTCTGCGGCGCTGGTGATGATGATGACCGTGCCGGGGCTGGCGCTCTTTTACGGCGGCCTGGTCAGCCATCGCAACGCACTGTCGACGCTGATGCACAGTTTTTTTCTGCTTTGCCTCATCAGCATTCAGTGGGTGTTGTTTGGCTACACGCTGTCGTTTGGCACTGACCATTCAAGCTTGTTTGGTGGTTTGGATTACCTTGGCTTTCACGGCGTCGGCCAGGATCCAGCGGGCACCGCGACCATCCCGCATCTGGTCTTTGCAATGTATCAGGGAATGTTTGCCATCATCACGGTGGCGTTGATAACGGGCGCGTTCGCCGAGCGCATCAAGTTCGGCGCGTTTGTCCTGTTCAGCCTGTTGTGGGCGACGCTGGTATATGACCCGCTGGCGCACTGGGTGTGGGGCGGCGGCTGGCTGATGAAGCTTGGCGCGCTCGATTTCGCGGGCGGCACGGTCGTCCATATCAGCTCAGGCGTGTCGGCGCTGGTCGCTGCCATCGTCATAGGCAAGCGCCGCTGCTACCCTGAGAAGGCATTGCCGCCGCATAACATTTCTTACACAGTCATCGGTGCAGGCTTGCTCTGGTTCGGCTGGTTCGGCTTCAACGCCGGCAGCGCCTTGGGCGCAAGCGGCCTGGCGGCCATCGCTTTCGCGACGACGCACACGGCGGCGGCGACCGCAGGGCTGACCTGGCCCTTGATTGAGTGGCTGCATCGCGGCAAGCCGACGATCCTCGGCGCGGCGACCGGCGCGGTCGCAGGGCTGGTAGCCATCACGCCGGCTGCCGGATACGTCACGGTGCCCGCCTCAATGGCTATCGGCGTCGGCGTCAGCCTCGTCTGTTATCTCGGCATCAATGCGCTGAAGCCGCGCTTCGGCTATGATGACACGCTCGACGTCTTCGGCGTTCACGGGCTGGGCGGCACTTGGGGTGCGATAGCGACTGGAATATTCGCTACAAAATCGGTGAACCCGGCGGGCGCGGACGGTTTGCTCTACGGTAACGCGCCGCAGTTGGTGACCCAATTGATCGGCGTCGCGGCAACCTGGGGGCTGGCGATTGTCGGCACCTTCGTGATTTTGAAGCTCGTCAACCTCGTCGTGCCGCTGCGGGTTAGCGAAGAAGAAGAGATGACTGGACTCGATCTCGCCTTGCATGGCGAAGTGGCTTATAACTTTCTGGAGCCGGGGATGAGCGGCATCAACAGCCCAGCGCTGCGTGAATCATCCTACACAGCCATCCCGGCAACCGGAGATGCAGCGTCCGGCGATTGAACGCTTCATCTGGTGGGCTTCTGGGTCGGATCGATTGTGAAGTTAGCGGCCTCTTCGCTTTGCCGAACAGAGCTTTTCTGAAAGGGTAGCTCCGTAGGAGCGTAATGTTTATAGCAAACCGATCAGATCAAGATTCAAGCTCCGTTAGGAGCGCCATGTCGACATTGCGCCCCGACGGGGCTGGGATGCTTTTTGACGCTCTCAACTATAAACATTTCGTCCCTAACGGGACTTTTCAGAAATGTTCTTTAGATTACTAAAACACGAAAGGAGTTTGAATGATACCGCAGAAACTCACGCTATCAGCAAAGCTACATCGATTGAGAGGCCGTTTGCGCGACCCGCAATGGCGGCGCTACGGTTACACCCTGCTGCTTGCCAAGTTCGTCGGCATCGCCCTGGTCGTCGGGCTGATCCTGCTCGCTTCCAACCTTCTGGGATCGTATAAGGTTGCCGCGGATACAGGCGACCTGGCCGCGACCGACATCGTCAATCCCTTGAACACCGTCTGGACACTGCTGGCCGCCTTCCTGGTCTTCTGCATGCAGGTCGGCTTCACGATGCTTGAAGCAGGCTTCTGCCGCTCGCGCGAGACGGTCAACGTGCTCATGGAATGTATCGTTGACACCTGTCTGTGCGGCCTGTTGTTCTTCGCCTTCGGCTTTGCCTTCATGTTCGGGCGCGGCAACGGCTTCATCGGCCACACCTTCTTCTTCCTGAAGGATGCGCCGGCGACCTATGAGAGCACGGGCGTGGCGTTCCTGGCCTTCTGGCTGTTCCAGTTCGCCTTCGCCGATACCTGCTCGACGATCACCTCTGGCGCGATGATCGGGCGCACAGGCTTCGTCGGCGATTTGCTCTACAGCTTTGCGGTCTCCGGCTTCATCTATCCGATCATCGGCCATTGGGCCTGGGGGCCTGACGGCTTCCTGGCGCTGATGGGCGGCGAAGGCCATTTCCTGCCGTCGCTGGGAACCAGCTTTCATGACTTCGCCGGCTCGACGGTCGTGCATACCATCGGCGGCTTCATCGCCCTGGCCGGGGCCATCGCGCTTGGGCCGCGTCTGAGACGCAAGTTCAAGCGGGACGGCGGCGGCCCGATGATGCCGCACGATCTGGTTATCGCAGCCAGCGGCGGCCTGCTGCTGTGGTTCGGCTGGTACGGCTTCAATCCCGGCAGCACGCTTTCGGCGATGGACTTCGAGGGCATCGGGCGCGTGGCTGCCAACACGACGCTGGCCGCATGCGCCGCCGGACTTTCGGCGATGGCGCTCGCCTACGTCTATTCAAAGAAGTGGGACTTGAGCTTTACGGTCAACGGCTTTCTAGCCGGCCTGGTGGCGATCACCTGCCCGTGTTATTGGGTCAGCCCGACGGGCGCGATCATTCTCGGCGCGGTCGGCGGCGTGGTCGTGGTGCTGGGCGTCGAGCTATTGGAATATCTGCGCATAGATGATCCCATCGGCGCGGTTCCTGTGCATGGCATGTGCGGCATCTGGGGCACGCTATCGCTTGGCTTTTTTGCCTGTGGCAAGTACGGCGCGACCGGGCCGACCGCAGCCGATAATTCTGCGCCGCTCGTGGGGTTGTTCTATGGCGGCGGCTGGAGCTTGCTGGCGGCGCAGGCGGTTGGCAGTGTGATCGTTACGGTCTCCACCTTCGCGGTCGCCATGGCGGTGATGTATCTGATCAAGGCCTTCGGCGTCTTGCGCGTATCGCAAGAGGGCGAGATGTATGGTCTGGATCTGCACGAGCATGGCATCTCGGCTTATCCCGACTATGTCATCTCCTCGACGGCGCGTCCGGCGGGCATGATCGGCAGCGAGGCGGCGCAGTCTTACGTGCAGCCGGTTGTCGAGCCCAAGCTGCGCGAAGCGAATTCATGAGGCGAGCCAGTACGAATGAGAAATCAATCGATGTGAAGTGAGAAGAGAAAACTGCGGAAGGTGTGGGGACGCCATTGAGCGAATGATTTGGCGACCATCTCTCAAGAAGCGTCTCCCACACGCCGCGCTCAGATCACCTGGCGGTTACCTGTGCAGCAGCCCTAAGAACGTAATGAACGCGGCGTTGAATGTCAAACGCTACGGGTTCTTCTTGATTTGTGGGGAAGGCTGCCAGGGCAATCCATCCAACTGGCGGGCGTCGGACGACCCGGCGCGCTCTTCACCACGGCCCTCTGCGCTGGAGCCGTGCAGTAATCAAGGAGAATCTATGTCGAGTAGAACACGTTTCGCTGCAAAGCTGAGAGTGATGATGATCACCCTGGGAGTCATTGGCGCGCTAGGCGGTTTGCAATGCCAGACGGCTCGCGCCCAATCGACGATTTTCAATATTCCGAGCACCGACGCCGTGGCAAAGAGTAAGGTTTATTTTGAGTTCGACTTCATCAGCCACCTTGAGAGCCATGACAATGGCGGCTTTCAAACCTACGTGCCGCGTGCGGTCGTCGGCCTCGGCAAAGGCGTCGAGGTCGGCGTCAACGTGGCGGCGACGAGTTCAGCCGCGCCGGCGGTGGTTTATATTCAGCCAAACATCAAGTGGCAGTTCTACGCCAACGAAGACAAGGGCGTGGCGCTGTCGGCTGGCGCGATTGCTTACACGCCGCTTAAAGATCGCGATTTCAACGACAGCTTCGGATTTTTCTATGCGAATGTCAGCAAGAAGATTAAAGGCCGGTATGGCCCGCGCGTGACGGTCGGCGGATACGGGATCGGCGGCCTGGCTGCCGACGTCGACAAAGGCGGCGCGATGCTCGGCTATGAGCAACCGCTGGCAAGCCGTGCCAGCTTTGTGGCCGACTGGTTCAGCGGCAAGAACGGCTTTGGTTACGTGACGCCAGGCTTTTCGTTCAGCTTGCCGAAGAACGGCCTGTTGAATATCGGTTACAGCATCGGCAATTATGGCCGCAAGAACAACGCGCTCTTTATCTATTACGGGGTGACGTTCTGATGTGCAGGCGACGGCTCGATGTAGCGCAAGCTGTTAGCTTGCGCCCGGCGGTGCGCTTGCGCTTGTCATTGCGCAAGCTAACAGCTTGCGCTACATGGGGCGTCAGATGCTTCCCCTGGTTGAAGAGCGCCGGCCACGATTGCTGACCGAATGAACAAGTTGCGATAGGATATTGCACGGCGTGTGAAGAAAAAATTGACGAGCCGAATACTGAAGCCAAAGGCGTGGCGGCTCATCAACTCTTTCTTGCTCGCATGGAATTCAAACCAAAAACCAGGAGGAAATAATGAATCCCAAAGATGTTTTGAAATACGCTGCCGATGCCAAGGCAGAGTTCGTAGACCTGCGCTTCACAGACTTGCTTGGAGCCTGGCATCACCTGACCTTTCCGATTGACGAGCTGACCGAAGATTCGTTCAGCGCAGGCTTCGGTTTTGACGCCAGCAGCCTGCGCGGCTGGGCGGCCATCAACGAGAGCGACATGCTCTTGATCCCCGACACCTCGCGCTTCTGGATCGATCAATTCATGACTCGCCCGACGCTCTGCATCGCCACGGACGTGGTTGACCCGATCACGCGCGAAAGCTACTGGCTCGACCCGCGCGCCCTGGCCAAACGCGCCGAGAGCTATCTGAAGTTCACAGGCGTCGCCGACACCGTATACTTCGGGCCGGAAGCCGAATTTTTCATCTTCGACAATGTAAGTTTTCACAACGAGAATCATTCGTTGGGCGCGACCGTCGACAGCAGCGAAGGCTGGTGGAACACCGGCAAGGACGCCAACAAGACGGGCTGGGCGATTCGCGGCAAAGAAGGTTATGTGCCGTGCCCACCGCTCGATTCGATTCACAATATCCGCTCGGAGATCGCCGCAAAGTTGAAAGATGCAGGCTTGACCGTCGAATGCCATCACCACGAAGTCGCGACCGCCGGACAGTGCGAAATCGACTTCCGCTATTCGACGCTGCTGGGCACGGCGGACAATCTGATGATCTTCAAGTACACGGTGAAGAACGTTGCGAAACTGTTCGGCAAATCGGCGACCTTCATGCCCAAGCCGCTCTACGGCGACAACGGCAACGGCATGCACTGTCACCAATCATTATGGAAAGATGAGAAGCCATTGTTTGCCGGTGACGGTTACGCAGGCATCAGCGAACTGGCGCGCTTTTACATCGGCGGCATACTCAAGCACGCGCCGGCCCTTGCCGCTTTCGCCGCGCCGACGACCAACAGCTACAAGCGACTGGTGCCGGGCTTTGAAGCGCCGGTCAACCTGGCCTATTCGGCGCGCAACCGTTCGGCGGCGGTGCGCATACCGATGTTCTCGCCCAGCCCGAAAGCCAAGCGCCTGGAAGTCCGCTTCCCCGACGCGACCTGCAATCCTTATCTGGCATTCTCGGCGATGTTGATGGCGGGACTCGACGGCATACAGAATCGCATCGATCCGGGCGAGCCGCTCGACAAAGATATTTATGATCTGCCGCCCGAAGAACTCGCGGAGATTCCGAGCGTGCCGGGCTCGCTCGACGAGGCGCTTGCCGCGCTCGAAGTCGATCACGGGTTTCTGCTCAAGGGCGATGTCTTCAGCGAGAAGCTGATTCAACGTTGGATTAATTACAAAATCGAGCACGAGATCAACGTCGTTCGCATGCGCCCGCATCCGATGGAGTTCTCGCTTTATTACGACGTGTAAGAGGAAAGAGACGCGGCGACACGGCGACGCGGGGACGCGGCGATAGGGAGACACCGTGACAGATCGCTCGCATTGTAAAACCAGTCCCGTTAGGAACGAAATGTTTATAGTACGGACGGTACTAATGAACTCAAGCCCCTTAGGGGCGGAATGTCAACATTGCGCTCCTGACGGAGCTTGGGTTGTATAGTTAGCACGTAGCTATAAACATTCCGTCCCTACGGGACTGGTGTCGGTATCAGGGATTGGTGTAAGCATCGCCGTGTCGCCGCGTCCCCGCGTCGCAATTCCGCGTCCCTGCGTCTCTTTAATCAGTCACTGCGCCGAGGTTGCTGCTCGATACGAGACGGGCATACTTGGCCAGCACGCCGCGCGTGTAACGCGGCGCGGGTGGTTGCCAGGCGGCGCGGCGGCGGGCGATCTCTTCGTCGGCGACGTTCAGTTGCAGCAGGCGCGCGTCGGCGTCAATCGTCACTGAGTCGCCTTCTTCGATGAGCGCGATAGTGCCGCCGACTGCCGCTTCGGGCGCGACGTGGCCGACAACCATGCCGTAGGTCGCGCCGGAGAACCTGCCGTCCGTAATCAATCCCACAGAATCGCCCAGCCCCATGCCGATGAGGGCCGAAGTCGGAGCCAGCATTTCGCGCATACCGGGGCCACCGCGCGGGCCTTCATAGCGAATCACCACGACATCGCCCGCCCGTATGCGGCCTGCCAGTATCGCTTCGTGGCAATCGTCTTCGCAGTCGAAGACGCGTGCAGGGCCGGTGATCTGGTGATGTTTGATGCCTGTGATCTTCGCCACACAACCTTCTTCGGCGAGGTTGCCTTTCAAGATGGCGAGGTGGCCTTGTGCATAAAGCGGCTCATTGAACGGGCGAATGATCTCCTGACCGGCGGGCGGGGTGGCGGGCACGTCGGCGAGCGTCTCGGCAACCGTCTTGCCGGTGATCGTCAAAGCGTCGCCGTGCAGCAAGCCATTAACCAGCAGCATCTTCATGACGAGCGGGATGCCGCCCGCCCCATGCAGGTCTGTGGCGACGTAGCGGCCCGACGGCTTCAAATCGCAGAAGACCGGCACGCGGGCGCGAATCGTCTCGAAGTCGTCAATCGTCAGCGGCACGCGCGCCGCGTGCGCAATCGCCAGCAAATGCAGCACGGCGTTGGTCGAGCCGCCGACCGCCATCACCACACTGATGGCGTTCTCGAACGCCTTGCGCGTCAGAATGTCGCTCGGCAAAAGCTGGCGGCGCACGGCAGCGGCCAGCACGTCGGCGGACTGGCGGGCGCTCTCGGCCTTTTCAGTATCTTCAGCGGCCATCGTCGAAGAGTAGGACAGGCTCATGCCCATCGCTTCGATGGCGCTCGACATGGTGTTGGCCGTAAACATGCCGCCGCACGATCCTGCGCCGGGACAGGCATGGCGTTCGACTTCGAGCAGTTCAGCTTCTGTAGTTTTCTTCGCACAGTAGCTGCCGAACGATTCAAAGACGCTGACGATGGTGAGGTCTTCGCCGTTCCAGTGGCCGGCGCGGATCGTGCCGCCGTAGACGAAGATGGCCGGGATGTTCAAACGCGCGATGGCGATCATCGCGCCGGGCATGTTCTTGTCGCAGCCGCCGATGGCGACCAGCCCGTCGTGGCTCTGGGCGTTGCACACCGTCTCGATGCTGTCGGCGATGACTTCGCGCGAGACCAGCGAATACTTCATGCCTTCGGTGCCCATCGAGATGCCGTCGCTGACGGTGATCGTGCCGAAAACCTGCGGCATCGCTCCACGCTCGCGCAAGCCGGCGACGGCGCGTTCAGTCAATTCATTGAGGCCGATATTACACGGCGTCACCGTGCTATAGCCATTCGCGACGCCGATGATCGGCTTGGTAAAATCGTCGTCGCCAAAGCCGACGGCGCGCAGCATGGCGCGATTCGGCGAGCGCTGTAAACCTTCGGTGATCGTTCTGCTTCTTCGATTATCGCTCATAATAAACCCTCGGATACTGGCGCAGGCCGAAGAACGATACCACAGATGAACAGCGATGAAAAACGCGGATAAACACAGATAAAAGGCCGTTGATTTGAGAGTCGATATTTCAAATCTACGCGTTCGAGTTGCCTTTATCGGTGTTCATCTGTTTCTGTTTATCGGTGTTCATCTGTGGTTGGCGATTGCCGGCGATTGACCGGCGACATAAATGGCTGGCGTTCGTTGCCGGCTACAGCGGTTTTTGCGTTTTGTATCTGCTCACAGGGCGCGTGCATCTCGGCGAAGCCATGCGGCTGCCCGTGTCGATGATGGATTGGCGTATTCCGTTTCTAAGCTGGACGATCTGGATTTATCACACACAATTTTTCTTTCTGCTCATCAGCGTATGGATGCTCGAACAGACGGCTGCGATTAGCCGGACGCTTTACGCGATGGCGGCGGCCTCGCTGATTTCGTTCGCCGTCTTCTTCGTTTATCCGACGACCTTGCCGCGCGCTGAATTGATAACCGGCGGGCTCGCGCAACAAGCCTTCGCGTTGCTTTATTCGATTGATGCGCCGACCAACTGTTTGCCGTCGCTGCACGTGGTTCTCGCCTGGATTGCGGCGCTCGGCATTGGTGAAGAGAAGCGGCGTTGGCGCGGCTGGGCTTGGCTGTGGGCGGCGCTGATTTCGATGTCGACACTGACGACGAAGCAGCATTACCTCATCGATGTGCTGGCCGGCCTGTGCATTGCACTGTTGTGCTGGTGGCTCATGAAGCGATTCACCGGATCGTTGGCTTTAGCAAAGGCAGCGATCCGGTGAATCTGTGCAAAACGAAAGGGCGAGCGCGATTGTTATAAACATAACAATCGCGCTCGCCCTAGTGGTTAATGGTATCGAACCTCGGAGCGCCGGCGTCTCGCCCGCCGCTCTTACGCAAGCGAGAACATGCGGGCAAGATGGCCGCGCTCCGAGGATTATTTTTCGTAAACGAAACGCGCCACGTCGGCTTCTGAAAGGATGACGGTATCGCCGGGATTGAGCGCCACCTCTTTGATGCGCGGCGTGCCGAGCTGGTTCAGGAACGTGCCGTTGGTCGAATTTTGATCCATCACCACGACGCGCCCATCGCGCACGCCGACCCACAGGTGACGGCTCGAAACGCGCGGGTCGTCGATCTTCACCTGCGCGTAGTTGCCGTCGCGCCCGATGTAAAAGCCTTCAGGGCGTATGTCCATGCGCTGGCTGTTGAATGGCCCCGAAGTCCAGCGAATCGCGCCAAAACCGGCGGCGGCTGCCGCTGTGCCGCCGAGGCCTGCGGTCTTGGGCTGTGCCGAGAAGACCTGCGTCGGCGCGGGCGCTGCCGGCTTGGCTTGCGGATACTGCGGCTGTGGCTGCTGGCCGTACCCCGCTTGCTGGCCGTAACCTGGCTGCTGGCCGTAAGACGGTTGCTGTGGCGGCTGTGACGACTGGCCGTAAGCCGCTTGCTGCGGATACGGCGGATGCTGCGGATGCTGCGGATGCTGCGGATAACCCGGCTGCGACTGGAAGGCCTGCTGCCCTGCCGGACGCGCCGTTTGTTTCTTGCTGCGCATCACGACGAAGCCGATGACGCCGCCGACTACGACGATGCCGATCAAGCCGATGATGCCGAGCAGCAACAACCCGCCGAAGCCCGATTTCTCTTTGCCTTCGGCAATCGATTGCTGGCTGTCGCGGATGAGCCGCGCCGTTTCCGAGTGCTGCGGATAGAGCCGCGCCACCTCTTCAAACTTTTTTATGGCGTTCGTATAGCTGCCATCCCAGTACAACTCAAGCCCTTCGCGATAACGCTTATCAACCAGCCCTTCTTCGTTTTCCGTGCCGGCCTGCTTGATAAATTCCTTCATGGTGGATGACGGGATGACGAAGTTGAAGCCCTGGACTTCCTGGCCATTCACGGTGTCGCCGCGAAATGTCAGCATGCCCAAGACCTCGCCTTTGTCGTTGAGCACAGGGCCGCCCGAATTGCCGTGCGTCGAAGGGGCGCTGACCTGCAACACCGGCGCGCCGTCCTGCGCGTTCTTCTTGGCCGATACTTTGCCATCCGTGATCGAGGCTTCAAGGGCGGACTTGTTATCGAGCACGTCCGTGTCGGCGGCACCCGGATAACCGATCACCGTGATGTGATCCTGAAGCTGCACCTTGTCGGAATCGCCGAGTTTCAGCACCGGCGCGTTCTTGATTTCAATCTTGATGATCGATACGTCTTTGCCTTCGCCGACGGGCGCGCCGAAGGCTTTAATTTCGAATGGGAAGTTGCTGCCGTCCGGCGTGATCACATGATGTATATGCGTCATGCTCTGCAAGGTCGCTTTCGCCAGGATGCCGCGAACCAGGTCGCCATTGTTGAGAACGTCGCGCGGGTTGCGATTATAGTCGCGCGCCAACTGGCTGATGAAATTGATGAGGACGGCTTCCTTGCCCTTGTCATCGCCCTGATGCGTCATGTCGGTGACGTGCGCGTTGGTGGCAATGTAGCCGTTCGGATTAATAAATGCGCCAGAGCCGCTGCCGGCGGCGATGCATTGATAGACCTTCGGCCCTACTGGCGCTTCGGGCCAGTAGACCTTGCCGATATAGCCGTCATAGATGCGCACGACGGCAGGCTTTGAAAACATCGCCAGCCGCTGCCCTTCGCTGACCTGCGCGCTGGCGCTGAACCGCGTCGCAAAAGACAAGGCGGCCAACAGTATCACCAGAGTGAGAATGGAATACTTACGCATGGCGAATCTCCTTTTGAATCATGTACAACTTGGCAATAACAGAATCTCAGGCCGTGCAGATTATAGCACTGACCGGTTCGCAGATTATACCACTGTGTCGAAAATAGTCACGGCGGGATTTTCGCTTTTGGCAAGATATTTTTCGCCACCCGGATTGGTCGCGCGGCGGCCCGGCGAGGCGCTGGCGAGGCGGTTACGGCTTTGTTGTAAATGAGCGATGGCGGCAGCCGTATGTAGGCAAAAACGCGGGCGGGCGCCGTCGCGCCCACCCGTCGATACCGTCGTTGTCGCTCGGTTTAGTTGGCTAGCTCTGCTTGAAAATCGCTTTGTTCTCTTCGAGAATCTTGTCGGCTTTGCCTTCAAGTTCGTCAGCCTCTTTCTTCAGACTCTGATACTTGGTGGCGACGTCGGCAGCCTTCTTCTGATAGTCCTCGTGATTGCTGCTATCGATCAGGGCGCGCGGTTCGCCAATCAAGGCGTCGGCCATCTCGCCGCGCTTGGTCATCTCTTTGCCCTTGAAATCGAGGTACTCTTTGAATTTGTCCTGCAACTTCAGCTTGCTGGCTTCTAAAAACTTGCTGCCGGCATCCTTATAGCCGTCTCTGGCCTTTTCGAGATCGGCGATGATCGCTTTAGCCTCCGTGCGCCATTTCTCCAACCCTTGCTCGTCTTCAATCTGCGGCACGGCGGTTTCCATTTCTTGCAGCTTGGTGGTGCCGGTCTGCGTCTTGTCGTTCGCCGCCTTGATGGAGGCGTTGGCCGCATCCACCAGCTTATTAGCTTTGTCCGTTTCATACATATTGCAGGCCGCCGCAAATCCGAGGGCCAGCGTCAACACACAACTCAATCCGACTGTTTTTACTTTGAACATTATCCTCGCTCCTTTTCAGATGTCATTTACTGAGGGTTGACCATTATACACTACGCCTGCCTTATTGCTGATAGATAAATCAAGCCGCTCTGAAGTCGTGCTGATCAGAAACTTCATAGCACGCTGAGGGGCGAACTGCTGACGGCCGCGCGGCGAAAGCCGAAGGCATGTTCAAGCAGGCCGATATCGTTGATGTCAGTCGTATACTGAATCACTTTGCCGCCGCGCGTGCCCGTATCGGATATCGCTTCAATCAATAGTTCCTGCTCTGCGCCGAACAAATTCAATAGCGATTGTCTCACACTCGCCTCATCCACATCGTAGCCGCGCATCCGCAGCCGCAAAGATCTATCGGCGAATTGATGCAATGAAAACTGCGCCAGCGCAAACCCCTTGAGCGCGTGCGTCACGTTGATGTTGTTGATGAGACGGCCATGCGGGTCAACGAACAGAGTCGGCTGGCGGCCTTCAAACTGAACCAGCACGGGCCGCCCGTCGCGCCATTGCATCGCCGCGTAATCGTCTGTGCGATAGCGCAGCATCGCCTGAAATGGATTGCGCCCGCCCGTCAGTGTGATCTCGCCGCGCTCGCCCGGCGCACATAGATTGCCCTCGGCATCGAGAATTTCAATGAAGATGTCGTGCGGGATGATCTCGAAAGCATCCGTCGTGCGCGCCGCGATGAAGCGCGATTCGCACAGTGAATAAACGTCGATTACCGGGCAATGGAAATGCGCTTCGAGTTGCTGCTGCATACCCGGCAACAAGCTCATCGCCGATGAGACCAGCGCCTTCGGTTGCGTCGTGATGGGCAATTGTGCGAGCGCCGCAAAGGCCAGCGGGTCGCCGGAAAAGATTTCAGGCCGCGCATCATCAATGAAGCGCACGCGGTCTTCCCGGTCGCGCCAATCGTTCGGATTCAGGTTGATCTTGACGTAAGCCGCTTCGTCCAAAAACGCCGAAACCATCGCATAAGTCAATGTGTAATCTTGCGCACAAACCGTCAGAATCGCCACGCGATTCGCGCCGCCTTCGAGCGCAACACCGTGACGCGCGAGCGCCGCGCGCAAGGCCGGCAGGTACTTCGCCGAGACTTCCGGGTGCGACGGCACGTAGAGCGGTGCGCCCGTCGTGCCGGTCGAATCGTAAACGATCATCTCATCGAGCGGCTGGCTGTCGGGCACGAACGACCACGGCTCGCGGCTCAGATCGGCACGGTCGCAAGTGGGCAGCGCAAAAAATGATTCTGCCGAACCCGTGCGCTTGCGATAGAAGGGAACCTCGCGCAAGCACCACGCCGCGTAGCGGCTAACCCACGCGGGCGTCTCGCCGTGCGCCCAGCGGTTTGGCGCGGCGTTGAGTTCCTGCTCGTAGGCCCGCACTCGTTCGAGGCTTGCGCTGGTCAGTTGATCGCCGCAGCGGAAGTTGTAGCGCGGCGCGTGTGGGTGTTCCCATAGCCGCTCAAGCAACGCGCGGCCCGCTTCGCTGAGCAGCGGAAAACGTTGATCGTCAGAGAGTGAGCAGGTTCGTGTCATAGTGTTTTACGTGATGCGTGATGCGTGATGCGTGACCGGAAAGATTGTGAACGACAAGCCGTCACGTAGCGCAACCCACCTCATAGCTCTGGACTGTAAGCCGCAAAGAAGCTTGCAATGCTTCTAACTTCGCAGCCTGAAGGCCGCTAAGAAAAGGACATCACTATTCAATAAGCGAATCGATTGCCGCAATCGCGCGCCGCAATCGCTCATCAAACGAGCCGGAGATCAGAACGAATCGCCGCTCGCTTAATTGCAACTCGCGGCGCAAATGATTCAGGAACCGTTCGCGCAAATGCGGCGCGTCGCGGTGCGGGTCGGCTACCCACGCCACATCTACGTCGGTGAGCAAGTACAAATCATAACGCCGTTCGCTGGCCGCGCGGCAAATCCAGTCTTCGCAGTCGCCGAAGAAATGTTCGCTCCAAAGCCGTGTCGTCAGCAATTCCGTATCGCAAATCAACAACTGATTCGCTTGTCGCGCTCGTTTCTCTTCACTGGCGATCTGCCCGCGCGCAATCGCTGCAATGTCTGCTGGCGTGATGTCGGCAAGCGGGCGTTCAGCGTTTTTCGCGTCGAGATATTCACGGGCGAATTCGGCAACCCAAACGGTCTGGTAATGCGCCGCAAGCCTTCGCGCGAGCGTCGTCTTGCCTGTGGATTCCGGGCCGACGATGGCGACGCGCCTGGCGAAGTATGGCCGCACGCATTCAGGAATGAACGCCCAGTTTGCGTAAGGACGGGCGCGAATCTCGCTCGCCGAAACCGGCACTTGATGGCGCAGTGGATCAACCGCAATATGCCGCGCGCCGAGCCGCCGCGCCAGTTCGTCGCCATAGGCTTCCGAGGTGAAGACGACATCCGGCCCCGCAGGCAAGCGGCGGCGAATCGTCTCCGTCCAGATTTCCCAGAAGCGCGGATGTTCATCCGGCTCCGAAGGGTTTTCATCCGTCACGTGAATGATGCGCACATCCGGGTACATCTCTTTCATCCACTCATAGCGCAGGCGGCCCGGTATCGGCTCGCGCTCAAGCGAGCAGACGAGAATGGTAAGCTCAGCCACACGGTCGCGAGCGAAGTCAATCAAGAGCTGATGCCCGCGATGCGGCGGCATGAATTTGCCCAGTATCATGCCGGTTGCAAATTTCTGAGCGACTTTCTCCATTCGATCCATCCAAGCACGGCCAGCACCAAAAACGCCGCATAGAGCGCCATCGTCGGGTACAGTTCTTTAGCCCTGTAGATGCCGATGCTCAACACATCAACGGTAATCCACACAAACCAGTTTTCGATCAGCTTGCGTGCCAGCATCCACTGTGCGATGAGGCTCAACACCGTGGCGGTCGAATCCCAGTAGGGCAGCGCCGCGTCGGTCCTGGTCGCCAGCAAGTAACCCATCAAGGCAGTCGCCGCCGCCGCGACCACGCTCAACCAGACGCCGAGCCGCAATGTAATCCGCGTCACTTCAAGCTCGCCGTGATCTTTGCCGCCGTACAACCACTCGTACCAGCCATAGATTTGCAGCACGAAGTAGACGACTTGCAGGCCGGCATCAGCATACAGTTTTGCCCTAAAAAAAATAACCGCATAGAGCGCGACCATGATAATGCCGGTCGGCCAGCACCAGATATTTTGTCTGACGGTCAACCAGACCGAGACAAGTCCGAGAATCGTTCCAACGATCTCCAGGCGGTTGTGCTGGTCAGCTTGAATAATCAGAACATACGATGCCAGCCCCAGGCAGACCGTCAAGGCAAGCATCTTCAGGGTTGTGCTGCGTTTGGATTCGATCACTTTGGCTTCCATTGCTCGTTAGGCGGCTCATAACCGAGAGCGTCTCCACCAGCGATGAAAATTTGTGCTCTCCAATAGAAGCACCGGCTCGGGGTGATTTTTCAGATCACTTTTCGGCAATATCCGAGGATTGAGGCGAATGAAATCAAGAGATGGTTGTTCAGTCCAGGTGGAGATGATTCTTCTATTCTACCAGATTAGCCCGCGCGTTGCGGTCTCTTCAACATACTCTATATAAGGGCTTTGGCGGAGGGCCTCTAACGCAACCCCAAGTTTCGAAGGGTCAGCCTCAAGAATATATAAAGTTGAAAGTTCTGCATCGGTCTCATCTGGAAACGTCTGAATCACAGAACCTATTCCGGGCATCTTAGATAGGACTTTGGCTAACTGCTCCGTGTCAAGCCCAGGAGCCGTTTTCACATTTAGCCTTACCCCGCGTTCTATTTTTTGTTCTGTACGCATCCTGATTTTACAACTCTAGGATAGCGCATTTTCAATGTTTAGTAAACCGTAACCATATTCCTGGCTAGACCCTTTATCGCCCATTGCTCGGAGCTTAGTGGCGGTTGATTGCAGCCTTTCAGCAACTTGTTGTGGGCTCAGATCCGGATTCGCTGCAAGGATGAGTGCGGCGGCGGCGCTGACATGCGGAGTGGCCATTGAGGTGCCGCTCCATATCGCATATTCGGTTTCATCTTCATTCCGAGCGGCTGATGGGGCCATCGGCAGGGTTGAAAGAATATTGAGTCCCGGAGCAGAGATTCCGATATGGCGACCGGTGTTAGAAAAAGCAGCACGCCGGTTAGCTTTGCTAGTTGCCCCGACCGCGATCACCCCTGGATACGCTGCCGGGTATTCGACTGGATTATCTTCTCTATACTCATTTCCCATGGCCGCTACAACCGTGACTCCCGCATTCATTAGCCGCCGGAATAGAATCTCCTCGGTCTGGCTACGTAGGGTACCGCCAATGCTCAAGTTCACCACCCGCATCCCCGCATTCCTTGCCGCGTTGAGGGCGCGTTGATACATAATGTCATCTACGTAGTATTCGCCATCGTACTGGTTCGGAGTATCATCGAAGATTTTCCATACGCTCAGATCACAATGGCAAATACCTGCGATGCCGATGTTATTATTGATCTCGGCGCTAAGGATGCCTGACACATGAGTTCCATGGCCCACAATATCGGTACCGCTGGCTCCCTCGTGTATGTAAGCTTGGATAATATTCTCTAAATCGGGGTGGGTTATATCTACCCCTGTATCCAGCACGCCCACTTTTACCGTACTGGCATCAGGCAGGGGATTGGTGTTAAACCATCGGACTGCTTGTAGATTCCACTGTCGAGCGACCAGCGGGTCTTTGGGGATACGTAAGGGCTTTGCGGTCGCCATCCAACGGACGGGAACGCGGTGGACATATTCAATGCCAGGCGTGTTTGCCAAATCTTTTTCAACCTGGCGCAGATTGGCATATCTAGATAACCGCAAGACATTAATCCCTCGCAGATCGTCATCTTCTGCGTCTCGAATGCTGGTAGCAAATGAGGCGGCGACCGATGTCGGGGCTATCGATAGCGAACGGCCAGATGTCAAACGGGAAAATACTGGTACGACCTCTTTGATCAATCCTCGATCTTCTAAATTTTGAAACGGGCTTTGCACAGATAGCGGTAAAGCAAGTGTGCGTATAGCCGCAACGTGTGCGGAGTGGATATCGGGAAGATTGGCTACTATATCCTCCTTACATTTAACGACAAGAAGCCCTGGAACATACTGCGGGCGCGATGCGACGGCGTGCTCATGCGGCTTTAAGCGTGCAACCCCGGCAGGCTTCCTTGCCCGCCGCCGCGCAATCTCGATTAGCGTCCTATGTGCCTGCCTGGATAACTGCTCGCGGCCGCTTTTACTTGTCCCTTCAATTTTCATTTCCATGAGTGAGCGATACCGTAAGCTATACAAGTCCTGTATGCTCATTTGGGCTCGCCTCCTCTGCCCTTTCCCGCGCTCAACCGCAACGGATCCTTTTTTCTTATTACTTTGCCTCATGCTGCTGCTCATAGCCATTTCCTTTCTATTTCGGAGTATTTGGTTTTCAACCAAAAGATTGAGGTTTTAAGTGATAACAAAAATCCAGCGACGAACGAATTGCAGCACGATAGTGGTGCAAACAACAAAAAAAGTCAAGACGGCCTGATTATTCACCGGGCGGTTGACGACGCTTGGCTGTAAGAAGAATTGCCAGATAAATCCCTTGGAAAAGCATTAATGCCGAGCGCAATTTAATACCGACTTGCGCTTTGAAATGAGATAACGATTTGTCGAAGTACAGAGAGTCATCGAATCCGCAGGCTGACTTCTCACTCCGATCTACAAGTCGGTATAACACCAGTTCGAACGGAGCGTGGCGAGTAGGTTTCTTAAGCTTCCTTCAGGGTGACGTGCCGCGCCCGCTCAATTGGAGCGTTGTGTGCTTCGTGTGCCTTCAGCGATGTTCGTGTAGCTTCGTGGATTATTCGCGGCCATACACGGCTGCCGCTTCTTCGGCAGCTTTGCGCGCCATCGCTTCGCGGATTTGCCGTGCGCGCGCTTCGGCGACGCGGGCTTCGCGGACGACGCCAGCGCGTTCGACGCTGTCGAGCGTGGCGAGCCGATCTTCGGCCTGCGCCTCGGTTTCACCCGCCGGGCGCAGGCCGAGCGCGTTCAAGCAGAGCCGCGCCAGTTCTTCGCGGCGGTCGCCGTCAGCGACGAACGTCTGCGGCGGCACGATGGCGGCGACATCATCCAACCCCGAAGCAAGAAACTCGTAAGCCTGTGACGCGAACTTGCGGCGCGAGCGAAACCACGGATCATAGAGCAGCCATGCGGCAATCAGCGCAACTCGCAGAACACGTTCACTGCGCGCATCGCCGCGCTTGAACTCGAACGCTTCGAGTTGTTGCGCAGTGAGCGGCGCACCGCCAAGCTCGCGCAGCAAATCGAAGACAACGGCAGCGACGTAAACCGCGCCTTTGCCGCCACGCTCGTATGGCGCGGCCATAAAATCCGCCGGGCATTCCGCCAGCCGGCGCGTCAAGGTTTCAAGCAGTGGGCCTTCTTCATTCATAAGCAGAAGGAGCCAGAAGTCAGAGATCAGCAGATGATCTCTGACCTCCGATCTCTGATCTCTACCCTCTGACTTCTATTCTCCATATTTTTCTTTACTGAAGGCGTGGGCGAAGTCGACCAGTTGATCCCACGTCTGCACGCGGTGAATCTGCCAGCCCTGCTCGTGCGCGCGCACCAGTGTCGCATTTTGCTGCCAGTCGTGCCAGAGATTCAACACCATCGTGCCGCCGCCGCGCCCGTTCGTTAATACCATGCGCGAAACCTCCCAGCCGCTCGTGCCTTGCTCGTCTGTCGCAAACATCGTATCGACGCCGTCATCGGAAATCACCAGGATGTGAGCCGGGCGGGCGCTCGGCTTGCGCTCTTTGAAGGTGTCGCGCAGCAGGTGAATCGGAAACGCCGTATTGCCGCCGATGTAGCCGGTGAGGATTTTCAAAATGTCATGCTCATTACGAATAAACTGGCCGGTGGTTTGATAATCATCCTTGCCGCTCCACAGCGTCGCCTTGACGCGCGAGCCGGCGCGCAATGCCGACAGCGAAATGATCGCCCCGGCCAGCGTCAGGTACGAAGTCGCCGTCTTGGGATTGGGCATTGAGCCGGAACAGTCGACGTACAGATCCAGATCAACCGGCTCGCGCTCAGGCAGTGCGCCGGGCGACGTGCCATAGGTGCGCCGCACGGTCGTGAAACCGGGCACGACCTGGCTGCTCGTGAGCGTGCTCTCGAACCAGTCGACGTCCTCCATTGGCGAACCGATGTCCCAGACGTCCAGGCCTTCCATCATCGGCTCCAGGGTTTCAGGGATGATGCGCGATGGAAAGCGCACAAGGTAAGGAATGCTACGTTCGCGGTAATAACGAATCGCCAACTCATCAGGCGACAGGTTGATGCCCAGCCCCTTGAGGATTTCGCCGTATTCGAACGGCTCACGATACTGGCCCTGGCCGCCGCCTGCGGATTGGGTTTCGGTGATGCGCTTCTGTTTCTCTTGATCCGCAGATTCGTCGTCTTCATCGACGCCGGTAATCTCAGGGTCGAGGGCCGGGTGAATCGCATCGCCCAATTCGTCCGGGTCAATCTCGGCGAGGCCATCGGGCAACGCGCCGGCCCCGGCATTCTTCGTGTCGAGCCAGCCTTTTAAGATGGCGTGCACCTGCCGGCCTTCATCTTCGAGCAGATAATTCAAACAGAGCGCCGCAAAGCGGCCCGCGCCGCGCATCCAGTCTTTGCCGTAAACGCGGATGACGCGTGCGCCGAGATGCGCATCGCCCTCAAGCTGGGAATCTATCTTGCCATGCGCCAGCGTCTGCTTCGGCAGGCTCCAGAGAATTTCATAGATGCGCATGTAAAACGTCCACATGCGATCCGTCGACGCGTTGCCGAGCGTTTGGTAGACATCGGCCATGCGCAGCCGTGCGCCGCGCTGCAAGCGGTCGTTGATGAGCAAGTCGGCGTAAAGATTGCTGATGAATCCCGCGAGATGTTCTTTGGTGGGCAGCGCACGGCGCATGCGCGCGATCATGCGGCCCTGATCGGTGAGGTCGGCGGGGCAGTAGACGTGATGGCCGATTTCGTGGCCGAGAATTTCCAGCGGAAAGTTGCCGAGCTTTTTTTCAGCAATCTCGCGGAGGCTAATGACGACCGACGTGTCATTGAGGCGAATCATGGCAAAGCTGTCGCTCAAGCCTTCGGCCTGTTCGTCTTCAGCGGTGAAACACCAGCGCGGCTCGCGCAGCTTGGTGAACTTGCTCCACAAGGCGAGCGCTTCGGGCCAGCGCGCCTCCCATGCCTCTTTCAGCTTGTCGAGTTGATCGTTCACCATCAAGAAACCGCAGATTGGCCACAGAGGCACAAAGGCACAGAGGAAATAAATAAAGAGATCAACGGCAGCATTCTTTCCTGATCTTTGTGTCCTGGTGTCTTGGTGGCCAATTCTTTCTTTATTCCGTCAGCGCGACAAAGTAAATACTATGTGAATGCGGCAAGGTCACGGCCATCGTTGTGTCGGTTGCCGCCGAGCTGCTGGCGTCGGCCAGATAAGCGAAGGTTGCCGCTTGTGCGGCTTTCATTACATTCCCACGGCGATCAATCTTGAAGTCGAACTGCGCCGGGCGGTCAGCGGCGGGCGGGCGGTTGCCGGCGCGGTGGAACGTCGCGCCGAACAGGTCAGCCGTCACCATCCAGCAACTCTCGCGGTCGTAAGCCAGCCACTCGCCCTCGTGCAGCAGCACGCGGGGCGGTTCGACAAAGACGCCGCCGAAACCGCGAAACGCGCCGACTGCCGCTACCATGTGGAGCCGTTTTTCTTGGTTGGATGAATGACTGGCCGCCGCCGGCGCAAGCCAGCGGTCTTGCCGCAAGCGCTCGATGATCGTTGCCATCGGCGGCGTCTCCACGTCAGGCAAGCCCAGCGCGGCGCGGGCGAGCCGGTCATCGAGATTCAGGCAAGCCGCGAGCGCGCCGTCGCGATAATGCGCCAATCCCGAACGCCATGCGACGACTTTGCCGGCTTCTAAAAACGCCTGCACGTCGGCGCACTCTCCGCCGAGCCGCGTCATCGCGTCAATCCAGAAGGTCGGTCGCGCCGTCGCCGTCGTCGAAAGATTATAGACGGCATTTGTAACCGCACCTACAAATCGTGATGGCTCGCGGGCGACGAGATGCGTCAGGCGCGGCAACATTTCGCGCCACGCCCGGAGCAGCGCCGGGTAGCGCGATTCAGCCGCGATGAAGCCGCCGCCGATCAACTCAAGCGACAGGTCGTAGAGCGCCTCGACGACCGCCTCCATGCTATCGGCGGCGGTCGCGGAAACGGCTTCGGCAATGGGCGCGACCATCACGCGCAGGTGTTCCTTCACCGCTTCGCCGTCGAGCGCCGGGAAACGACGGCGCGCGTAAGCGAACTTGGTATTGAAGCGGTCGCGCCCGCGCTTGAGCGCTTCGGCAAACGGCCCTTCGATGAACGGCGGTGCGGTCATAATACGTGGTGCGTGGTGCGTGGTGCGTGACGCATGAATGAATGCACATCAAGTCAATCAATGGCCGGTGTCATTTTCACGCACCACGCATCACGTATCACGTCTTCCATAGCAGCCACTTCAAGTAATTCGTGTAGCGTTGATGCAGGTACTTGAGCTTGAGAATGTCGTCGAACAGGTGACCGTAGAGCTTGCGGCCTTTGCTCCAATCGGCGAGCGTGCGCTCGATCTTGACCAGCCGGGCGCGCGCTTCCTGTTCGGTCACGCCTTCCAGTCCGCGCGCGAATTCCGCTTCCATCTGCGCCACGATGTCGTCGCGGTCGCGGTCTAGGCGGTCGTATTCGCCGCACGATAGATCGAATAAGCGGCGCAGCCAGCCGATCTTGTCGCTGCGAAATGCGCCGTTTTCCGGCGTGTCGAAGAACGGCGAATCCGCCTCCTGCACCAGCTTGTCGTGCAGCACGAACGGAATGATCTGCCGCACGTCTTCAAAGCCGACTTCGGGCTTACTGCGAAACCACGCCAGCGCTTTGGCAAACACCAGCACGGTCATCATGGCGCGCACAGACAATCCGTTGCGCGTCTGGCTGCCGAGGTCTTTCAGCTTGTCTTTGCCGGTATCGCGCGCATTCAAGAGATTGAAATCAATCGCCGCCAGCTTGACGGTGTCTTTCGTCTTGTACTCGATCTGATCCGCCGCGCCGTCGCAGAACTCGAAGTGGCTCGCAAAGAATTCGATGCGCCGGCGCAGTTCGGGCACCAGCCGCACGTTGAGAATCTCGCTGTAGGCACGGTCGAGTTCCGTCTCGCTGAAGACGATTTCGCGCGGCACGACTTCTTCGGGCTTGACGTTCTCTTCGATGCGCGCCAGCAGATCGCCGAGAAAGCGCGTGTTGAAATGCAGCGCCTTGACGACAATGTCTATGCGGT
>JBBWZK010000199.1:0-5096 GCA_039648975.1 Blastocatellia bacterium | reverse complement strand
GGGTGCGCTGGCCGCGCACCGGCAGGCCGCGACGATGGCGCAGGCCGCGATAGCAGCCGATGTCCATCAATCGCTTGATGTTCATCTGCACTTCCTTGCGCAGATCGCCTTCGACCCCGCCCTGCTGGTCAATGACCGTGCGGATGCGATTGACTTCTTCTTCGCTCAATTCGCGTATGCGCCTGTCGATGTTGATGCCGGCTTCGCCAAGAATCTTGTTGGCGCGCGCGCGCCCGATGCCGTAGATATATGTCAGACCGATTTCGGCTCGTTTGTTTGCCGGAAGGTCTACGCCTGCGATGCGTGCCATTCGTCCTCCGTCTTCGGTTTATCCTTGCCGCTGTTTATGCTTAGGGTTGGTGCAGATCACCCGCACCACGCCGCGGCGGTGAATGACCTTGCAGTTATCACACATTTTCTTTACCGATGCCCTGACTTTCATAATCGCTTTCCTTCCCGCACCGGGCGGGCGCTAGGTGAAGAATATTTTGCGCACAAGAAACGATTAGTTTACCATCGCCTGCACGGTTACGCAACCTGCCTGCGGGCGCGGGTTTCTGGCCGCGCTTTATGCGATATTGCCATCGCCGTTTAATAGCGTGAGAATCTGCGGCCCACCTTCGGTGATCGCCACCGTGTGCTCGAAGTGGGCTGACGGCCTGCCGTCCAGGGTGATCACCGTCCAGCCGTCCGACAGCACTTTCACATCATGGCGACCGATGTTGACCATCGGCTCAATGGCCAGCACCCAGCCTTCGCGCAGCCACTGCCCTGTGCCGGGCTTGCCGTAATTCGGCACCTGCGGGTCTTCGTGCATCGCACGGCCAATGCCGTGGCCGCAGAAGTTGCGTACCACCGAATAGCCTAGCGGTTCGACATAAGACTGCACGGCGTTGCAGACATCGCCGAGTTTGTTGCCGATGCGACACTTTTCAATGGCTTTGAAAAGCGATTCGCGAGTCACGTCCATTAACTTCTGCACTTCATCGCTGATCTTGCCGACCGCAACCGTCACCGCTGCATCGCCGACATAGCCCTGATAGGTTGCGCCGCAGTCTATGCCGATGATGTCGCCTTCGCGCAGCTTGCGGTTCGAGGGAATACCGTGCACTACTTCGTCATTGATCGACGCGCAGATCGACGCAGGGTAGCCGTGATAGCCCTTGAAGGTCGGCACCGCGCCCGCCGCACGTATCAGGCGCTCGGCTTCGGCGTCCAGATCGCGCGTCGTGATCCCCGGCTGCACCATCTCAGAGAGGCGCTTCAACACACGGGCGACAATCTGCCCGGAGGCATGCATCTTTTCGATCTCGGTTTTCGATTTGCGAATGACCATAACCAACGTGATGCGTGATGCGTGATCATGCCGTTGCCATTTAACTGGCCTATGGCGCATTCATCACGCATCCGTTTCACCCTTCGCTTACTGTCAGACGTTCACATTCACCGTTCGACTCTTTGGCAACAATCTCGGCGATGCGGCTGAAGACGTTTTCGGGCGTCCCCGTGCCATCGACGCGATAGAGGCGATTGGTTTCGTCGTAGTATTCAAGCAATGGTCGCGTCTTTTCCATGTAAAGCTGCAGGCGTTGCCGTATCACCTCTTCACTGTCGTCCGGTCGCATAAACAGGGTTTCGCCATCCAGGTCACAGACCTCATCGACTTTGGGCGGCTTGAATTCGAGGTGATAAATCGAATTGCATCGTTTGCAGATTCGTCGCCCGGTCAGGCGGCGC
Organism: Blastocatellia bacterium; assembly: GCA_039648975.1. Taxonomy (GTDB): domain Bacteria; phylum Acidobacteriota; class Blastocatellia; order UBA7656; family UBA7656; genus DATENM01. Next base: position 3,359 of record JBBWZK010000199.1, on the reverse strand, counting down.
AGCAGCAATGCATGCGGCACGTCGATCTTGATGACGACGATGCGACAGCCATCTTCCTGAGCAATCTTGTCAAGCAATCGCGCCTGCGGCAAAGTGCGCGGAAAGCCGTCGAGAATGCAACCGCCGCCGCAATCATTATTACAGAGACGGCCTTTGACGACATCGGCGAGAATGTCGTCGCTCACCAGTTCGCCAGTCGCCAGAACCTCTTTGATGTGATGGCCAAGTGGCGTGTCCGCTTTGGCAAACTCGCGCAATATGTCCCCTGTAGCGACGATTGGCAGACCAAATCGGTCTGCCAATAATTGCGACCGGGTGCCTTTGCCCGCGCCTTGCGGCCCCATCAAAACGTAGATAGTCGACATAAACTCAGTATGTGCGTCGCGCCCGCAAGCGCCGCCCACGCGGGCCGAGAAAACCATCGTAGTGGCGCATAATCAACTGCGACTCGATCTGATTCATCGTGTCCATCGCCACGCCGATGACAATCAGCAGGCTGGTGCCGCCAAAGTAGAAATTCACGCCGATGCCCGTCGTAATCCATGACGTCAGCGGGTTGCCACGCAGCAGGTTATCAAGCGACTGTCCGATGAAGGGCAGGTACTGGACCGCGAATCCCGAAAGGATGAACTGCGGCAGCAAGGCCACGGCGGCGAGATAAATCGCGCCGGCGGTGGTCAGCCGCGTCAGTATCTCGTTGAGATAATCCGACGTGCGCTTGCCCGGACGGATGCCCGGAATGAAGGCGCCGTTCTTGCGCAGGTTGTTCGCCACTTCATCGGTGTTGAAGATGATCGACACATAGAAGAACGTGAAGAAGATGATCGCCGTCGCATAGAGCAGATAATGCAGCGGATGTCCCTGTCCGCCCATCTCGCTGGCCAGGCGACCGAGCCAGGCTCGCCACCCCGTCGTGTCATCGGGATTGGTGCCGATGAATCCTAAAATCGTTTGTGGGAACGCCAGGATCGAAGACGCAAAGATCACAGGGATGACACCGCCCATGTTGACCTTCAGCGGCATATGCGTTTGCTGCTGCGGGATCGATTGGCGACCGACCATGCGCCGCGCATGGTTGATGGGAATCTTGCGGAAGCCGCGTTCAACGTAAACAATCGCCGCGATCACCAGAACCATCGCCACCACCAGCAGGATGACGCCGATAGCCTGACCCGTGCCGCCGCCCGTGATCTTCTCGTACAGGGTTTGCACCGCCGACGGCAGGCGCAGCACGATGCCTGCGAAGATGATCAAGCTGATGCCATTGCCGACGCCACGCTCGGTGATCTGCTCGCCGAGCCACATAATGAACGTCGTGCCTGTGGCCAGCGTCAACATGGTCATCAGAACAAAGCTCAGCCCCGGGTTGTAGACCAGTTGTTCGCCCCCCATGGCCTGATTCTGCAACCAGTAGGCGATGCCGAACGACTGCACCGCGCAGAGCACAACCGTCAGATAGCGCGTGTATTGTGTGATCTTGCGGCGGCCCAGGTCGCCTTCTTCCTGCAAGGCTTTGAGGCGCGCGCTGACGACGGTCATCAGTTGCAGAATGATCGATGCCGTAATGTAAGGCGTAATACCAAGGGCAAAGATGGAGACGACCCTGAAGTTACCGCCCGAAAACAGATCCATGACGCCGGCCAAGCTGCGATGCATCACGCCCTGATCCCACAGCTTCGCCAGCACCACCGAGTCAATGCCCGGTGTGCGAACGTGCGAGCCGATGCGGTAAATGGCCAGCATCGCCAGCGTGAACAGAACCCGCTTGCGCAGGTCAGGCACGGTAAAGATGTTGCGGACGCTGTTGACGAAATTCTCGATCATGACTTTGCAATTCCCCTGGGCGCTGAACGAATCGCGCACGGCGATCTCAGGTTTTTGGTTGCGTGACTATTTTACAAGAAAGCAACCGAAAACCAGAAATCGAAATGGCCGTTAAGCCTCGAACCCCGCGCCGACTACACTGGCGCTGCCGCCGGCGGCTTCGATCTTCTCTTTCGCCGATTTCGTGAAGCGATGCGCCGTGACGCTCAGCTTCTTGGTCAGTTCGTCATTGCCGAGTATGACGACGCCGTCAAAGCGCTTCAGGTGGCTCTTCTTGATCAAGCCGCGCTCGGCCATCAATTCGGGCGTGATCTGCTCGCTCTCCTCGAAGCGGGCCGCCAACTCGGCAAGCTGCACTTCGATCCAGACCTTCTTAAAGATATTGGTGAAGCCGCGTTTCGGCAGCCGCCGTTGCAGCGGCATCTGGCCGCCTTCAAAACCCGGACGGCCCGAATAGCCGGAACGCGATTTCTGCCCCTTATGGCCGCGCCCCGAAGTCTTGCCGAGCCCTGAGCCGGGCCCGCGGCCAACGCGCTTCTTACCTTTGTTTGCGCCCTTCGGTGCGCCGATATTGTGTATGCCTATTGCCATTGCTTTCGCTCCAGGGGCTAGAGGCTGGAGGCTAGAGGCTGGTAAGAAAAAAGTGTCAATCCACTTCCTTTTTCCCGCTAGTCTCTAGTCCCTAGTCTCTAGTCTCTATTCAATGATTCTCAGCAGATGCGGAACCTTCGCGACCACACCGCGCATGGACGGGGTATCCGGTCGCTCGACGATTTGATTGAGCTTCGTCAGCCCCAGGCTGCGGACGATCTCTTTGTGCAATTTGGGCGCAGCAATGGTCGAACGATACCACTGAATCTTAATCGTCTGGCCCTTCGCTTCGTTGTTGGCGGTTGCCATATGGACTCCCTTCAAGCCAGTGCAAATCTCGACTGTGAAATCTGCAACTGGCGATTAAGCGCTCGCCGCTTCTTCCGCCGCCTGACGGCGCAGCCGGGCTACGGCAATCGGGTCTTTCAATTCCTTGAGACCTTCAAAGGTAGCGCGGACTACATTGTGCGGATTTGACGTGCCAATCGATTTCGTCACCACGTCGCGCACGCCGACAAGCTGCATGATGGCGCGCACCGCGCCGCCGGCGATGACGCCCTTGCCTTCGGGCGCGGGCTTGAGCAGCACGCGGCCAGAGCCGAAGATGCCGGTCACCTGATGCGGCAAGGTGTTGCCGGAAAGCGGCACGCGAATGAGATTCTTCTTCGCCGCCTCGATGCCCTTCTTGATGGCCAGCGGCACTTCGCGGGCTTTGCCACTCCCGAAGCCGACCACGCCGTTCTCATTGCCGACGATGACGAGCGCCGCGAACGACAGGTTCTTGCCGCCCTTGACCACCTTGGTCACGCGGTTGATCGAAATTACCTGGTCTTTCAAATCGAGACCTGATGCGTCAATTCGTTCCATTATTAAAACTCCAGTCCCGCTTCGCGCGCCGCTTCGGCGAGGCTGCGCACGCGCCCGTGATAGATGTAGCCGCCGCG
>JBBWZK010000192.1:0-8618 GCA_039648975.1 Blastocatellia bacterium | reverse complement strand
CGCGGCGAGGGAGAGACACGGTGAGCCGTGTGCTGCTTGACTGTTCTTCTTTCTCCGCGTCACCGCGTCTCCGCGTCTCCGCGTCGTCTCTCTGTTGCCAGCGCTGCGCGAGTAGCAGAAAGAGTGCGAAGAAGACGAAGCCGAACGCGCCCTTCGGGTTGATCTGCGTAGCAATGCCGAGACCAGCGCCGCCGGCGAGTGCGAAGCGCACGCGCTGTCGGCCTGTGATGTGGCGACCGAATAGATCATCACACGCGCGCAGCAACCAGTAAGTCCCTGCCGCATACGGCAGCGTCATCAGCAAGTCGGTGTTGAGCCCCTGCACGTGACCTGTCGTGAAGATCGTCGAGAAGACCGCGAACATCGCTGCGGCGATCAAGCCGATGCGCTCATCGTAAAATCGTTTGCCGAAAACGTAGAGCATCGCCGACACGGCGATGGAATAGATAATCGTGAACAGGCGAATGGTCAGCAGGTGCGCGCCGAACAGCTTGAACAGTGCGGCGTAGACCAGCGCAAGACCGGGCGGCTTGTCAAAATAGATGTCTCGATAGAGCGCCTTGCCACGCAGCAGTTCTTCACCAACCGTAAACCACAAGCCGTCATCCTGATAGAGATGGCCGGCGTAAAAAATGCGCAGCAGGAAGGTGACGACAGCAATGGCGGCGAATACCTTGAAAGCCGTAGCGCCATGGAAGCGGCTCGCGGGGCCGCGTCCAGGGCGCGCCAGCGGCAGAGTTTGTGGAGATGAAGGTTCGGCGCGCACGGTATCAGGTGGCGCGGGTGGGGGTCAACGGCACAAGCGCCGATGTCGCCTCGACAGTATGCGTAGCCAGGCCCACGGCGAATTCCTCCGCGTGGCCGAGGGCCGCATCCAGTTCGGCCTCGACGCTGCCGGTGGCCGGCGCGAGATTTTTAAAATCGAAGCGGCGACCATCGAGCAAGTGCGACGGCACGACGTTGCCGAGCGCCTTCAGCATCGAACTGTGGATGTTCGGGATATTTTTTTCAAGCTCGGCAACCAGCCGCTTGACCTGCGCGCGCTGTAAGTTGGTCTGCGCGCCGCACAGGTCGCAGGGAATGATGGGGAACTGCGCGGCGGCGGCAAACGCGGCGATGTCGCGCTCCCAGCAGTAAGCTAGCGGGCGGATAACCACATTGCGTCCATCGTCCGAGCGCAGCACAGGCGGCATGGCTTTCGCCGAACCGCTGAAGAAAAAGTTGAGCAGAAACGTCGTCGTGATGTCGTCGGCGTGATGGCCGAGGGCGATCTTGTTGCAGCGCTCTTCGACCGCCGTATTATAGAGAATGCCGCGACGCAGGCGCGAGCAGACAGAGCAATAAGTCTTGCCTTCCGGCACCAGCCGCTTGACCACCGAGTAAGTGTCTTTCTCAATGATCCGATGAGGCACGCCGAGGGCGCTCAGATAATCCGGCAACACCTGGGCGTGCGCTTCATAGCCGGGTTGCGCCTGATCGAGATGCACGGCCAGCAAGTCAAAGCGCACGGGCGCTCGCCTTTGCAGATCGCGCAGAAGTTCAAGCAAGGTATAACTGTCTTTGCCGCCGCTCAGGCAGACCATCAGGCGGTCGCCATCTTCGATCATGTTGAAATCTTTGATGGCCCTTCCGGTGGCGCGCAGCAGCTTCTGCTTAAGCCGTTCGGCGTTGTTCTTTTCTATCGCGTTCGACATTGAAGATTGATGGTAGCACACGCCCGCACGCCGTCGCCATTGCGGTAAAAATGAATAAAAGTAAACCACGAAGAGGCAGAGGTAGCACAGGCTCTTCTCTGTGCTACCTCCGTGCCTCCGTGTTTAATGCTCGTCTTTAAGGTTGAGAACCGAATGGCCAGAAATCAACTCGCCACCTTCAACGTATAGCTGACGTTGGCCTGACGATTGCCGGCGCCTTTCTTCGCTTTCACAGGCAGGCTGACGACCACCTCTTTGAAAAAGCAGAGGCTCTCTTTCTTCGCTTCGCAGTAATAAATCACCAGATCAGCTTTCACCATCGCGTCGCCTTCGCGCATCTTCACCGGCACCGTAACCGGGAACTGCGGATTGCGCAGCGTCTTCTCTCCGTCAGCAAACAGGCCCTGGCCCTGCGATGTGATCTTCACCACCGTCGGGGCAAGCGCGTTCAGCTTATAGCCTGCGGGCAGTTCAATATTGATCGTCAAGGCCGCGTCGCCCGGCTCTACGGTCTGCGCCGCAAGCTCGATCATTTCACCCGTAAAGGCTTTCGAGCGCGCGCTCGGCATCAGCTTTTCAAGCCCCTTCAGTTGCAGCGTCTCAGTCCGGCGCGTCTGCAAATCGACGACGCGAATCGCGTGATTGTTGGTGTCGGCGACATAGAGCTTGCCGCCGGCTACGGTGACGCCGCCCGGTTCGTCAAACTTCGCCACGCCCGCGCCGTCCGCCAGGCCGCTTTCGCCTGTGCCGGCAAACGTCTCTGAAGTTCGCTGACCGGGCGATACGCGCTTGACTTTGTTGTTGTAGGTATCGGCGACGTAAAGCCAGCCCTCGTGATAGACCACGCCGAGCGGATGCTGCAAGCGCACCTCTTCACCACGACCATCGCGGTCGCCGAACTCGAATAGATCTTCGCCGACAATGGTTGAGACCTGACCCGCCGGGTCGAGATCAGCCGCGCGTATGGAACTGACTTCGCTGTCGGCAAAGTAAAGTTTCTTACCATCGTTAGTGATGCCCGAAGGCTGTGCCAGGGCTGCTTTGTCGAGCGGCCCGTCGAGACGTCCTTCGCGGCCCGTGCCCGCGTAAGGCGTAATGCCGCCGGTTTTCGGGTTCATGCGCCAGAGTTGATGCGGCCCCGCCATGGCGATGTAGAGCAGGCCATCGTGCAGCGTCAGATCCCAGGGCGAGTTCAAGGCGATCTGCCGCCCCTGCCCGCCGAAGGTCACAACCTCGCGCGACTGCTCGCCTGTGCCGGCGATGGTCGTCACCGTGCGCTTGCTCAAATCGACGGCGCGCAGCGCGTGATTTTCGGTGTCGGCAACGTAGAGCGTATTCGCCGCCGCGTCGAACGCCATGCCTTGCGGATGATTGAAGGTCGCCGAATTGTAATCGCCGTCACCGAAACCGATATCGCCCGCGCCGATGGTTTCCTTCACGGCATTGTCGGCGAGCGAGACGACGACGATGCGATTGTGATTCGAGTCGCTGATGAACAACTGGCGTGTCTTCTCATCGGCCAGCACTTTGCCTGGAAAGGCGAGCAAGCCCGCAGGCGCGCGGTGGCGTTCGAGCGCTAGCCGGAGCGGACGGCGATCCAACTGCTTCTTCGCATCGAAGGCGGCAATCATCCTGGCGATGTATTGATCCAGCGCCTCGAAGCCGCCTTCGCCTTCGAGCCGGCCAACGACTTTGCCCGCCGGGTCGATCAACATCAGGGTTGGCCAGGCGCGCACCGTATACTCGCTCCAGACCGTGTGATCTTTATCGTTGATGACCGGGTGCTCTATCTCATAACGCAGGATGGCTTGGCGTATGTTGTCGGTCTCTTTTTCGGTGGTGAACTTCGCCGTATGCACACCGATGACGACCAGTTCGTCAGGGTATTTCTTTTCGAGCTTCTTCAACTGCGGGATGATGTGCATGCAGTTAATGCAGCAGTAAGTCCAGAAGTCGAGCAGCACGATTTTGCCGCGCAACTGGCGAATTGAAATAGGCCGCTCGGTGTTCAACCACTGCAAGCCTTCAGGGAAATCGGGCGCATTGACTTTGCCTTCGTATTCGGGCACGGGCTTTTGTCCTTCCTGAATGGCCGCGCCTTCCGTCGCCGCCATCGGCCCGCCGAGACTGGCGGCGAGCATACATAACACAAGCATCAGTGAGATTCTTTTCATAAGCGATGAGCGGCGCGGCGACCGGCGCCCGCCTGATTAGATTATATCGTAATGCAGAAAGAATTTATTCCAGGTTCCGCACGATCAGCCTTCACTGGATGAGCGATTCGAGGATGCGAATCTTTTCGGCGGTGACGCCTTCCGCAGGCAGCGCGATGATGGGCAACGTCGCGCCGCTTGCCGTTAATTCAGCGAGCCGCGCCCGACATATATCAACGCTGCCACAGATGGCAATGCGGTCAACCATCTTGTCTGTGACGGCGCGAATCGCTGCTTTGCGGCGGCCCGCCTGCCACGCGGCGCGTACGCGGTCGGCCCCCGTAGCAAAGCCGAGCCGCGCCAACGAGTCGGAATAGAAATCGCCCATGCCGCCGACGTAATAAGCGACGGCCAGCCGCGCCCGGTCGCGCGCTTTCGCTAAATCATCTGACACGATGACGTTCACCATCGGCGCAATTTCAATATGGGATGGATTACGATTTGCGGCTTCGGCCCCGGCGCGGATGTGGCTGATGCCTTCAGCGAGTTGCTCGCGCGGCCAATGCACAGGTAGCCAGCCATCGGCGAGTTCGCCAAGCTGCCTGAGACTCTTCGGCGCAAGCGCCGCAACGTAGATGGGTAGATCAGCGCGCAACGGTTTGAAGCCAAGTTTGAAACGCGCCAGTTGAAAACACTGACCGTTGAAATCGGCGCGCTCGCCAGCCATCAGCAGGCGAATAATTTGAATCGTCTCTCTCAATCGTGTGAGCGGCTTGTCGAATTTGAGGCCGTGAAAATCTTCGACGACGTGCGCGCCACTAGTGCCGAGTCCAAGACGAAAGCGCCCACCGGAAATCTCATCAAGCGTCGCCGCGCTCATTGCCAGCAGCGCAGGGCTGCGCGAGAAGACGTTGACGATGCCCGCGCCCAGATGGATGCGCTCGGTCTTCACGGCAAGCTCGGCAAGCTGCGTGAACGCATCGCGTTCCCACGCCTCCGGCATCCAGAAAGAGTCATAGCCACACTGGTCTGCGGCGCGCACCAGTTCGATCAACTCGCGCCGATCAAAGCCGCTCTTATCAAAGCCGGGCAAGCGTCCGAGATGGAGTCCGAGTTTACGCATAGAATAGTGATCAGTGGTCAGTGGTCAGTGGTCAGTGATGTAGCTTCATCAAGGGCATTGGGGTATGCAGTCACTGATAATAACGGAGAGGAAATATTCTGGCTACTGCTAAAAACTGACCACTGACCACTGATCACTGCTTCACTCGTACATCCGCACGATCTCGTAAAGCGTCGTGCGTTCCGCAGGCGTGCGGCCAAGCTCGCGTATGCGTGTGTGGAACTCTTCAGGAGAAAGATACTCGCCAGAGGTTGAGCCGGCTTCGCGCGAGATGTTTTCATTCATCAGCGTGCCGCCGTAATCGTTCGCGCCGGCGCGCAGACAGGCTTGCGTCACCTCGCGCGACATCTTCACCCAGGAGACTTGCAGGTTGTCGATCCAGCCTTGCAGCATCAGCCTTGAGAGCGCATGAACTTTCAAATGCTCTTCGATGGTCGGGCCGGGCCGCGCCTCGCCTGAGCGATATAACTGGGTGAACTCGTGCACGAAGCCGAGCGGCACGAACTCCGTAAAGCCGCCGGTCTCTTTTTGCACATCGCGCAGCAACATCAGGTGACGCACCCAGTGCGCTTCGGTTTCAGTGTGGCCATACATCATCGTCGACGTAGTGCGAATGCCGAGGCGGTGCGCCGTCTTGATGACATCGAGCCACTGATCGACTCTCAGCTTGATGCGCTCGATCTGATGTCGCACGTCGTCGTCCAAGATTTCCGCTGCGGTGCCGGGCAAGGTGCCCAGACCTGCGTCTTTCAGCATGGCGAGATAATCACCGAGCGGCATTTTTGTAAGCTCGACCCCATAGACGACTTCCATCGGCGAGAAGGCATGAATATGCATGTGCGGGGTCGCGGCTTTGATGGCGTGCAGCAGGTTGCGGTAATAAAACGGCTCCAGGTCGCGCGGCAAGCCGCCCTGCACACAGACTTCGCGCGCGCCAAGCTCCCACGCTTCGCGGGCGCGACGCTGGATTTCGTCGAAGGAGTGAAAGTAAGCATCCGACTGGCGCGGCGCGCGGCTGAAGGCGCAGAAGCGGCAGCCGACGAAACAGACGTTCGTGAAGTTGATGTTGCGATTGACGACGTAAGTAATCACATCGCCGACGCGCTCATGCCGCAAGCGGTCGGCGGCTAGCACCAGCGCCTCTAATTCCTGCCCGCGTGTTTGCGCCAGTCGCACGCCCTCATCGAAATCAAGCTCGCGTCCGCCACGCGCGCGGTCGAGCGTGACGGCTACGGCGCGGTCAATCTGCGCCAGCAACGCTTCGAGTCTTCCCGGCGTGTTCCACTGAATCTCTTTCAACGCGTTCTGATGAGCCGCCTTCTCAATTTGTAACATTTAATACTCCCAGGAGTTGCCGTCTTCGGGCGTCAATCGCAGATAGGCCGTCTGTTCGTCATCCGCTTTGCCATAGATTTCGAGAAAGGTGGCGTCGTCAGTCGTGCCGAAGTACTTATCGCCCAGGGCGCGATAGATGGCTTCGCGCTCCTGTGCGTCGGTGACTTCAAGGGCCTGGCCATAAAAGGAAACGCCCCAGTATTTCGGCTTGTCGCCGCCGTCAATCACCCAGCCGACGCGCGGCTCGCGTTTGATGGCTTTGAACTTGGCGCTCGTCGGATAGGTGCCGATGCAGTAAGCGCCGTTGATCAGCACGTACCACACGGGCACGGCGTGCGGATAGCCGCGCGCATCACTGTAGGCCAGCCGCAACAACTCGCTGGTTTCGCAAAGCTCTTTGAGTCTCGCTGAAAGTTCCTTCATAAACACCTCGCTACGGATGCACGTCCAGCATCTTGAAATCTAGCACGCGCCACATTCGATAGCCATTCGCTAAAAGAACGTTTCATCGAATGAGTGAATGATGCCGTGCGATGACGGCGGCTGTGAGGGGTTGCCCGGTCGGATGCAGAGCCGCGTCTGCAAGCCTGCGCTCTGCGCCGCGTCGAGTTCTGCAACGACATCCGACACAAATAATAAATCCGCTGCCGGACAATCGAGTGACGCGGCGATGCGCCGGTAACTTGCCGCTTCGCGTTTCGCGCCCGTGTTGGTGTCAAAGTAATCGCGGATGAAGCGCGTCAGGTCGCCCGCTGCGGTGTGTGAGAAAAGTAACTTTTGCGCCAGCACGCTTCCTGAAGAGTAGATGCAGATATCGCGCTGCTGGTCGCGCCAGCGCGCGAAGGCGCGTGGCACGTCGGCAAACAGTTGCGAGCGTAATTCGCCCGCACGGTAGCCGGCTTCCCAGATGCGCCCTTGCAGCGATTTGAGCGGCGTCGATTTTCGATCCTGATCCATCAACCATTCGGCATAAGCCGCGACCGAGGCGAGCCGCGCTGCGTCGCTATGGTTTTGCATCAACGGCGGCGCAAGCCCCTCACTGGTGTCGCGGGCCTGCTCTTCGATCAATTGTTTGATGTCGGCTTGCACATCCTTGTCCGTGTCGTGCGCGCACACAAAGCCTTTCATGCGCTCGCGTGCATGAGGGAAGAGCACGTGATAAACAAAATCAATTGGCGTCGTCGTGCCTTCGATGTCGAGCAGGATGACGCGAACCCTATGAGCAAGTGTTGGCGTGTTCACGGCAATCCGTAGGGCAGCGCAGCCTTATAGCTTGCGCTACAGGTTCGCAGGGATATAAGCAGGGCCGAGGCAGAGCGGCTGATAGCCGGCATCCTTGCCGCTTTCGGTGTAATGCGGTGCCCAGCCTGCCGAGTCTTGAAACAAGCGTATGGCGCGAATCCTTTGATCCGAGCAGAGGTTGAACCAGTGATGCGTGCCGCGCGGCACACTGATCAAATCGCCCGCCTCGACTTCGATGCCGGCGACCGGCCCGTCACTCGGATGAATATGAAACAGGCCGCGCCCGGCGATGATGAAGCGCACTTCGTCTTCATCGTGCCAGTGCTCGCTTTTGAAGCGCGCCAGCATGGCATCGAGTCCCGGCGTTTGCGGAGTCACGTCAATCACATCGGCGGTCACATAGCCGCCGCGCGCTTTTAACGCGTCGATCTCTGCCGCATAGGCCTTGAGAATCTCTTCAGCCGGCGCATCCGCCGCCACGGCGCGCGCCGTCTCCCATCGCTCATAAGTGATGCCGAGGCGCGCAAGATAGGCGGTGATCTCGTCGCTGTCTCGCAGGGTGCAATTCTCGTCAGGGATGTTTACGATTGCCATAATTGTCCTCTGTCATCAATGCGTGAAAACAAGCTCTTAATTTTTCTTGGCTCCGTTTTCTTCGTCATAAAAGAATTTCCGCAGTCTCGACGGGTAGAGCGGCGTTGAGAATACCACCTTCTCTCGTTTAGCCGGATCATGGCGATACCGCCACCACAAAGTCAGTTTATAAATCGATCCACCGATAATCAGAACCAGGAACCATAGACTAATGATGTCACTGGCGATGGTCGCTGCCAGGTGGCTGCGAGAACTGAGATAAATCACCGCCGTGATGATCAGCAAAACGCCAATGGCCATGAGGAATTTGGTTTTCATGTCTCTCCCTTTCAATTACGGTGCGGAGACGAGGTCGATCAGTGATGCTTCATCCAGCATTCCACCCTTGCTTGAGAATCAACGACTACGGATCACTCTATCGCGGCGTTGCGGTTCGGCCCATCACTTCGAGCAGGAATTCGAGTATCTCGACGTGCC
>JBBWZK010000148.1:0-14112 GCA_039648975.1 Blastocatellia bacterium | reverse complement strand
GCAGCTACCTTTTGCTCATCGCACATTCCCGGTTGCACACTCGCCGCGAAACGATTACAAATAACAAGGGGAAATAATCAGATGACGAATAACCGCCGGCTACTATTTACTGCCTCCTGCTTCCTGCCTACTGCCTACTGAGCAAGCACCAATGACTGCTTCATTGTTAGAGCGCAAGCTGCATATGTATCAGGCGCGCGAGGCGATCCTGAGCCGTATCGGCTCGGAGACCTTCTCGGTCATCAACCTCGACCATTTTCTGCAAGCGACGGTCACCGAAGTCGGCAAGATGATGGGCGTTGACCGCTGCGACGTGATGACGCTGACGCCGGAGGGCCGCTTCCGCATCACCCACGAATATCGCGCCGACAACCGTAGCGACGAACTGCCTTCGCTGCTCGGCCACGAAGCGCGCGTCGATCTGGAACGCTTGCAGGAGAGCATTGATCTCTATCATCCGCTGGCCATCGCCGACAGCCAGTCGCAAGAGTTGCGGCCCGCTGTGCAGAAGCTCGTCGAAGGCTTCGGCAGCAAATCCATCCTGCTCGTCCCCATCACCTTCAATCTGCAACTGCTCGGACTCATCGGCCTGCATCATTGCCGCGCGCCTTACGCCTGGAACGACGACGAGATCAATTTCATACGCAATCTGGCGCAGCAGATCGCCATCGGCTACCGCTACACGCACATCTACAGCGAAAAGGAAAAAGAGGCGCGGATTACCAAAGCCCTGCTCGACATCGCCAACGACATCAACACCGGCTCGGACTTCAACGAAGTGATTGAGCGCATCCTCGACCGCGCCCTCGACCTGTTGAACATACAGGCGGCCTGCCTGGCCATCGTCGACGCGACCAACAGCGAGATTCATTTCACCAACCTGCGCACGACCGGCGCGGAGCCGGCCAGCGTCTTGAAGCGCCCGTCGCTGAAGTTTCCGATTCTCGAATTGCTGCCGAAGACCGTCGAGCGCGGCCAGATGCTGAAAATTTTAAGCCCGGCGCAGCACGAATACGCGCGCTCGTTTCTGAGCGAAGTCTTTTCGGCGGGCGCTTCAATCGTCGTGCCGATCCTCATCGAAGACAAAATCTTTGGGGCGCTGATTCTGCTGTGGGCGCAGCCGCAAGGCTCGTTCGCCAAAGACGCCTCGGCGCTCGCCACAGGCATCGCCGACCAACTGGCCATCGCCATCTCCAAGGCGCGGCTGTCGGCGGAAGTCATACGCCTGAGACGCGAGCTTGAAAACGCCCAACACACCGAACACAACGGCGGCACCTTCGTCGGCAAGAGCGACAACATCATGCGCTCGATGCAGATGGCCGCCTACGTCGCCGACAGCTATACGACCGTGCTGCTGCAAGGCGAATCAGGAACCGGCAAAGAGATGTTCGCCGACCTGATCCAGACGCGCTCGTCGCGGCGTGATCAACCTTACATTAAGATCAACTGCGGAGCGATTCCCGAAACCTTGCTCGAATCGGAACTCTTCGGCCACGAGAAGGGCGCGTTCACCGACGCCCGCGCGCGGCGCATAGGCAAGTTCGAAGAGGCCAACGGCGGCACGCTGTTTCTGGACGAGATCGGCGAGATGTCGCTGATGGCGCAGGTGCGCTTGCTGCGCGTCTTGCAGAACGGCGAGTTCACGCGCGTCGGCGGCAATGAAGTCGTCAAAGTCGATGTGCGGGTGATTGCGGCCTCGAACGTCGATCTGGAAGAGGCGGTGCGCGACGGTCGCTTTCGCCGCGATCTGTATTATCGGCTGGCGGTCTATCCGATCAAGCTGCCGCCGCTCAGCGAGCGCCGCGAAGACATTCCGCTGCTGGCGCTGCACTTTCTTGAGACGTACAAGAAACGCTCGAACAAAAACATCACAGGCATCAGCAAGAAAGCCATGGCGTGGCTGCGACGTTACGACTGGCCGGGCAACGTGCGCGAGTTGGAGAACTGCATCGAGCGCGCCGTCATCATCGCCCAGGGACGCATGATCGACATGGACGATCTGCCGGCAGCGGTGCGCGGCGCTGAGACCAACAAGACCATCGAGATCGAAGTCGGCACCTCGATTGACGAAGTCGAAAAGCGCATGATCATGCAGACGCTGGCTTACACGCGCGGCGACCGTTCGCGCGCCGCACAGATTCTCGGCATCGGTCGCAAGACGCTCTATCGCAAGTTGCAACAATACCATCACGAAGAGACACCAGATTAACACCACCGGAGGTTACCATGACAAAAAAGCTTTTCAGTTTCAGCCTATGCACCATCGTGTTATTGGCGATAATTGCTCGCGCGCAGAATGCCAACGTCGTCGGCAGTTGGGACATCACGATTGAATCGCCGCAGGGCACGCGCAACAGCCTGCTGATCATCAAGCAGGACGGCGACAAACTCACAGGCATGATGAAATCGCCGCGTGGCGAGCGCCCGCTCGACAGCATCACGGTCAAAGGCAGCGACATCACCCTGGTCATGACGGTCAACGCGCAAGGGCAGGACCTGGTCATCACTTATAAAGGCAAAGTCGAGAAGGACAAGATGAGCGGCGACGCAGACTTCGGCGGCTTTGCCACAGGCTCCTGGTCAGCCGTGCCGCACAAGGAAGGTGCGGCAGCCGCCGCGCCTGCGACTGCGCCGGCAACGACTGCGCCGGCAACGACCGCCAGCGCTGCCAGCGCCGACAACATCAGCGGCGTTTGGAACTTCAACGTCGAAACGCCGGCGGGCACGGGCACGCCTGTCTTCACCTTGAAACAGGAAGGCGAGAAAGTCACCGGCACCTATAAAGGTCAACTCGGCGAAGCGGCGGTCACCGGAACCGTCAAAGGCAGCGATGTCATGCTGATGATCAAGGTCTCGCCGCAGGGCGAAGAGATCACCGTGACCTACACAGGCAAAGTCACCGGCAAAGACGCCATGAGCGGCAAGGCGACGTTCGGCAGCCTCGGTGAAGGCAGCTGGACGGCGAAAAGAAAGTAAAAAGTAAAAAGTAAAAAGGCAAAAGTAAGGCAGAGGATTAAATAGATAGGCAGATGCTATCTCTTAATCCGGCTCCGCACTTTTGCCTTTTTTAGACTGCGGGGCGACAACTCACTGCGCGAAGATTCTTTCAACGGGCAGAGTCAAGTCGGGGAAGATGGCAGAGACGATGTGCTGGCCTTTGTGATAAACCATGCCGGGGCCAAAGCCGTTGCCGGTCTGTTTGCGAACTTCGACCGTCTGGTTCTGTTCATCAATGAGCCATAACTCGCGCACGCCGAGCGCGCCGTAAGTGTCGGCCTTCGTGTTGCGGTCATATTACGTAAGAGATCATACCTCGAAATATGAAGGCCAACATATTTTTTCTTGACAGGATTACCTGAAAAGAGTATCTATGGGGTTGTTAGGGACATCCTCAATAGACCGAACTAATCCGGGTAAGGTAAACCATCCAGAGCAATAAGGAGGACGATTAAAATGAAGCCTTTTAGGTACTTTATCATTGGGCTATTGGCTTTAGGTCTAGTTATTCTTGCATCATCTGCATTTCGTAAACGCCACAATCCTACTAGCAAGCCTTTTACCCTCGTGTCAGCCATTTATGAAGTTGGAAGCGATGGCAAGCAAGAGCTTAAGTCTATTTCGACTAAGTTCGTGCGCACCTCGGTGGCTTGGAAAGAAGTCACTGCAAGTAAGATGACACTACAAGCTCATCAGACCATAGCCAAAGACGGAAGCATCTACGAAGTTGTAAATGGGAAATTGGAGTGGTTATCAAACACTGCACCCTATGAGGAGCCCACCGTACCGCCAACCGAGTACTACGAGGATTTTGTTCGTACCGAGAAACTTTTCGGTCTGACTGCATACGTTACCCATATGGACATGGGACCTGATAGGTATGAAGAGGAATGGCATACCCTGGAGACTGGTGCCATACCGTTAAGAATTCATCTAAGCCTTCATGGCGGGAAATCACAAATAATTACTGAACCAATCTCCCTAACATTCGGAGATATTCCTGATAGTGTTCTGGAAGGCCCTGACCTCCCAATCTCCTTTGACCGCATTAACACGCTACTAAAAGCTGCTGAGAAGGCCGGACAACACGAATATGTGGATCAAACGAAGGCCACTATAGAGGAAGAAAAAAAGAAAAACCAGAGGTAAAGAAGGTCATTCAGAGCTTGAGAAATCTTCCCTGCTGAAACGTCGATCTTATGCCCTATGTAACTTCAGGGGCAATAAAAAAATACTTAAGGAGGAGGATCGTATGAATAGAGGGCCTTACTCATCTATACTAAATTTTGTGTGTATTGGTGCGTGTTGCTTGATCTTTGTGATGTGGCAGGGACTACCCTCGGTCAAGGGATGCAACGATAGTTCAATGGGTTGTGAAAATGGAACCCTACAATTCTCTCAGTCTTATTGCGATAACGACTGTGATCCTGATTGTGCAACACAGGACTCGTCTCAAGCATGCTATACTGCCATTTACTATTGCGTCATACCAGGACGCAGGTCTCGGACTCGTTACCAAAGTTTCTGCATTTCTAATGTAGAACCTACACCATGCCAGGGGCATGCTTTAGGTTGTCCCCCGCCCCCTCATGCTGGTGGTGGTTGCGTGGGACCTAGTGGGGCCAACTGCTCCTATTCGCCGGATGGCGTCACTTGCGATGCAGGTCTGATTTCCTATCCGCCTTGCTGCTGCTTCTATTCACCGATCCTCATTGATATTACGGGTCAGGGGTTTCATCTTACCGATGCGGCTGGCGGGGTGCTGTTTGACCCCACCGGGCGTGGTATAAAGTATCGAATCGCCTGGCCTGTGGCGGGGTCTGATGATGCATGGCTAGCTTTAGACCGCAATGGCAATGGCACCATAGATAGCGGCGCTGAATTGTTTGGCAACTTTACTTCTCAGCCTCAATCATCAGAAAACAATGGATTCCTTGCCCTGGCGGTCTTTGATAAGCCGGAGAATGGCGGCAATGGTGACGGAAGAATTGACCGTCGGGACGCTGTGTTTTCCCGGCTACGGCTATGGCAAGATAGAAATCATAACAGCACCTCGGAGAGCAATGAGTTGCATACTTTACCGGAGCTTGGTGTCACTGCAATAAGCCTCGACTACGAGGAATTCAGGCTTACCGACCGGAACGGCAACCGGTTTCGCTTCAGAGCGAGAGTATTTGATGCTCAAGGTGCTCACGTAGGGCAGTGGGCGTGGGACGTGTTCCCAAAAACATTACCAGCTAATTGAAGGCGATTTCAGATAGCCAATACCAAATTGCAAAACAGTTTGAGAACCTCTGGTTTAGACGCGGTCTTTGGCCGGGTTGTCTCAGCAGTTTCAGATCGCCTCTAAACTTACCTCATTTTGTTTCACAATTCGGTATTCCTTTTGCCTGCTTCAGTCTGCCGGGCGCGAGGGTTCGTTTGTCAGTCCCATCTCATCCGGCAGAACGTCTGAGACGAGCGTTGCCGTGGTCGCCGCGCCTTTGCCGGCGTCGGCGGCGGCGGGCGCTTGCCGAAGTCCGGCTTGCAACTCTTCGGTGATGGCTTCCTGGCGCGACGACTTTGGCCCCGAAGCTGATGTAGCTTGCGCGCTGCGGGCGGTGACTTCATTGGCCATGCCTGGATTGCGCTGGCGCACGGCGATGGAATACTCTTCGTTGGCGGCTTCGAGGTTGCCCATCGAATAGAGCACGCGCCCCAAATCCTGATGCGCTTCCGGGTAAAAGCCGCCGCGCTGCGTAATCGCCGTGCGATAAGCTTGCACCGCCGCTTCATTGTTGCGGCTGCGAACGTGGGTCAGCCCCAGTTGATAATAGGCTTCAGGGTAAACGCCGCTCGATTGCTCAATCGCCAGTTGATAAGCGTCAATCGCCGCGTCTTTATCACCCTGCCGCGATTGCAACTGGCCGATCTGAAAACAGGCTTCAGGAAAAACGCCGCCCTGCTGCTCGATGGCTTTGTGCAACTCAGACATCGCTTCGTTGGTGCGGCCCGCGCGAATCAGGGCGCGGCCCAATTCGTAATGCGCGCGCGGGAACACCCCGACACGCTGCTCAATGGCTTTGCGGAACTCACTGATGGCATCCTGTCCCTGCCCCAGATCATAGAGCACGCGGCCCAAATCGAGGTGCGCTTCGGGAAAGCTCGGCGGCGCGACTATCGACGCGGCGGAAATTCTCTGTGTCGTGCCGCCTACCTTGCCATTTTGCGGCGGCGACCCGCCCGACTCCGAAGCGCCGGCGGGCGAGCCGAGATCAGCCGTGCCCGGCTGGGTCAGCAGGGCGCTCAAATCGTCTTCGCTGAGTGTGCGCGTGCCTGCGTCGCTCATCGGGCGTGTGTCGTCTTCGTGGCTGAATTCCTGCGTCCCCAGCCCCATGCGCACAGTGCCGCGACTCTGCATATTCGAGCCTTCGCGCTGCGCGATGGCGATCTCGAATTCCGAGCGCGCTTCGGCGAGCGCGCCCATCTCGTAAAGCGCGCGGCCCAGACTGCGGTGGGCTTCGGCATCGCTGCCGTCGCGCAGTTCGAGCGCCTGACGGAATTCGCGCACCGCCGCGTCAAGCTCGCCGCGCCCGTAGAGGATCAAGCCGAGATCGTGATGCGCATCGGCGCTCGTGTCGCCTTGCGTCATGGCGCGATTGAGCGATTCGCCGGCGCGCTCCAGTTCGCCGAGCCGCGCCAGGGCGTTGCCGAGATTGCGATGCGCGTCGGGGAAGTTGCCGCGCTGTCCGCTGATGGCCGTCTCATAGGCCTGCACCGCTTCGCGCAAATCGCCGCGCGCATAAAATGCGTTGCCGAGATTGTAGTGCGCTTCGGCGTAATTGCCATTACGTTGCTCAATCGCCGTGCGATGCGCCGTGATGGCTTCATCAATCTCGCCGAGATCGTAGAGCGTGACGCCGAGATTGTGCCAGGCGACGGGGAACTTCTCCGCCGCATCGCTAGTGGCGCGGCGCAAGGCGGCGGCGGCGTCTTCGAGCGCGCCCTTTTCGTAGAGCGCAAGGCCCAGGTCGTGGTGCGCCAGCGGATAGGTAGGCCGCTGCTCAATGGCGGCGCGGTAAGCCGGAATGGCGCTGTCGAGATCGCCCAGGTCATAGTAGACGCGGCCCAGATCGCGATGCGCTTCGGCAAGCTGCGGGTCGGCGTTGATGGCGGCGCGCAAGGCCGAGGCGGCAGAGTCGAGGTCGCCGAGTTCGGCCATCGCCCGACCGAGCCGATGATGCGCTTCGGGAAATTCGTCGCCGTGCTGCGCAATCACTTTCTCGCAAGTCTCGACGACGCCATGCAGGTCACCGTAATCATAAAGCGAGCGCGCCAGATTCAAGTAAGCGTCCGGGAAGACCGGCTGCTGGTCGACGGCGCGGCGCAACTCGCTGATCGACTCTTCAAGCTGGCCTGTCTGGTAATAGGCGACGCCGAGCCGGTGATGCGCCCAGGGTAATTCATCATTCAATTCGAGGGCGCGGCGCAGGCTGGTGATCGATTCATCGACGGTGCCTTTTTCGAGCAGCGCCGCGCCCAACGAGTAATGCGCCGCCGCGAAGCTTTCGTTCTCGTCAAGCGCATGGCGATAAGCCTCGATGGCTTCATCGAGTTCGCCCTTGCGCGCGTGAGCGAGGCCAAGACTGTAGTGCGCTTCAGGGTACGCGCCGCGCCGATTGGCTATCGCGCCGCGATAAGAGTCGACGGCGCTCTGCACTTCGCCTTTGGCGTTGTAGGCGGTGCCGAGCCAGAAATAGGCTTCGGCGAAATCATTATATTGCTCGATGGCTTTGCGCTGCGCGCCGATGGATTCATCAAGCATGCCTTTGCTGAAGTAAGCCAGGCCGAGATCGTGATAGGCTTCGGAGAATTCGCCGTTGCGCTGATCGACGGCGGTGCGCAAGGCGGTGATCGAGCCATCGAGATCGCCTGAGCGATAGAGCGCGCGGCCCAGATTGCGATAAGCGCGCGGGAAGACCGGCTGCTGCTTGATGGCTTCACGGAACTGGGCGATGGCTTCTTCGCCCTGACCTAGATCGGCGAGCGACAAGCCGAGGTTGTGGTGGGCGCGCGAAAAATTGCCGCCGCGCTGCTCGATGGCCTGGCGGAAGGCGGCGACCGAATCATTGAGCTTGCCGCTTTCGTAATAGGCGCAACCGAGATCATGATTCGCTTCGGGGAAATGCTCATTCTGCGCCAGGGCGGTCTTGAAGGCGTCGATGGCGAGATCGTATTTGCGCTCGCTGGCATAGATGCGGCCCAGTTCATAATGCGCGTCCGGATAGCTGCCGCTGCGCAAGTCTATGGCGGCTTTGAACTCTGTGGCGGCGTCAGGGACGTTGCCGAGGCTGTAGAGCGCCAGGCCCAAATCGTAATGGGCGCGCGGGAATTGCGGATTCTGTTCGAGCGCCTTGCGGAAGGCGTCGGCGGCCTCATTGAGATTGCCCTGGCGGGCGAGGGCGACGCCGAGTTTGTGATAGGCCCACGGAAAATGATCGCGCTGGCTGATGGCCGTGCGATAGGCGGCGACGGCTTCCTGTAGATGGCCTTTGCGCGACAGGGCGCGGCCCAGCGCATAATGTGACTCAGGATAGACAGGCTGCTCTTGAATCGCGGCGCGGCTTTCGCTGATCGAGTCATCGAGTTGGCCGAGTCCGAACACGGCGCGGCTCAATTCGAGATGCGCCTGTGGGAACGGCGCGCGGCGTTGTTGAATGGCGGCGCGAAAGCTATCGACGGCGGTTTCGAGGTCGCCTTTTTCAAGCAGCACGCGGCCCAGTTCGAACTGCGTATCGGGATAGCTGCCGTGCCGTTGATCGAGGGCGCGGCGCAAGGCGGCGGCGGCAGAATCCAGGTCGCCGCGCCGCGCCAGCGCCACGCCGAGGTGATGCCAGGCCTTTGGAAACTCGCCGTTGCGTTGTTCGATGGCGTGATTGAATGACTCGATGGCTTCGCCCAGTTCACCGCGCTTGAGCAGCGACAGGCCAAGATTGTGATAAGCACAGGGGTGGTTGCCGCCGCGCTGCTCGATGGCTTTGCGGTAAGCCTCAAGCGATTCGCCGTACTGGCCGCGCCTGGTCAGCGTAATGCCGAGACTGTAATAAGCATCCGGGTTATCGGGTTGTTGTTCGATGGAAGCGCGGAAGGCGTCAATCGCGCCGTCGACATCGCCGAGGTCGAGCAGGGCGCGGGCGAGTTGATAATGGGCGCGCGCAAAGTTGCCGTCGCGCATCTGAATCGCCATGCGGTAGCTGTTGATGGCTTCATCGAGCCAGCCCTTGTTATAAAAGACGAGACCTTTATCGAGATACTGCTGCGCTGTGTTGAGAGAGCCACTCATCGGGGAATTCTCCTAAACCATTAACGTCTGGCGCGGGAAGAAGCGCCGGAACAGTTGCTTGTCTTTGTGAGGAAGATGCGATGGCAATCAGCAGACGTCTTCGCGCCATCCGTGGTGCAGGACAATCGCCCGCTTCGCTCGATTGCTAAAGCCAAGTAACTATAGCACGCTGCTGTGAAGCGCAAAAGAGAGATACTCTGCCGACGGCGCGGATACACTGCGCCTGCGCCGCTGATCTATTCTTTGATTCATGCAGTGTGCTACGATAGCCTGCAAACGAAGATCACTGCGGAGGATTTATGAGCGCGCCGATCACGATTCAAAATATGGATGAAGCGACTGCGAAGTGGATTGATGAAGAAGCTCAACGCCGCGGCGTCAGCACGGAGGCGCTTGTCGTTGAATTGATTCACAAGGGCATTGATCTTGAACGCCAGGAATCTCATCCGCAGACCTACCACGATCTGGATGCATTGGCCGGGACCTGGAGCGAAGAAGAGGCCAATGAGTTCTTGAACGCGATAGCCGATTTTGAACAGGTGGACGAAAAGCTGTGGCGATAAGAGAGGTTCTGCTCGACACAAATGCATATGTCGCGTTTAAGCGGGATTTGCCTGATGCAGTTGAAATCATCAGGCATGCTTCGCTCATCGGTATCAACAGCATCGTTCTTGGAGAGTTGTTGGGTGGCTTCGCAGTCGGGTCGCGAGAAGCGGCAAACAGGCAAGAACTCAAGTCCTTTCTAAGTTCAAGCCGTGTGCAATTGTACGTTGTAGATGATGACACAGCCGCGCATTATGCGGCAGTTTATCTTCATCTCAGAAAGAAAGGAAGACCAATCCCAACAAATGACATATGGATTGCTGCCACAGCGCTGCAACACAGTCTTGCTGTATTCACCTATGATAATCATCTCCAGATGGTGGATGGCATTGTAGTTGGCAACCAGCTTGTAGATTTTATTGTTTAGATCGGGTTTCACATCGGTGTAAGGCATAGGAGAAGCGGCCTGTTTTGGAGTGCTGAGACTGGTCGCCGCTTTGTTGCAATCGAATGCTGCACAGCGGTGACCAGTCACCGCACTCCACATTGCACCGCTTGCCCTACATCCCATCGCAAGCCGATCTAATCTACATTGACTCGGATCGGCCATCTGATCTATCGGCTATTCCATCAGCCCCTCCTGCCGCTGCCACCTTGGATCAAGAATTCAGTGAAGTGCGCGGGCCGCGCGGTCGCCGCGTTGACCGGATGAAAATCTACAGGTAAGGTTTAGCGGATTGTTCGGGCAGGGTAATGGGTTGATGTCGTCCCACCGTATTCACCCGGCAAATAGTTTAGATCAACTTTCAGGAGCACTTAAATCATGACACATAATGACAGGCGTTTTGTCGCGCTGTTTGTGGCGGTCGCCGTTTTGTTATTCGCCGGCGCAAGTGCAATCTTCCGCGCCTCGGCTCAGCAGACGAAGTGCCCAATGACGAAGGTGACATGCCCTGACACGGTTGATGTGGGCGGCAAGCTAACCTTTTCAGCCGACGTGCGTGGCGGCGATTCGCAGGTGACGCCGACATATAACTGGAGCGTCTCGGCGGGCTCGATCAGCTCAGGGCAAGGAACGTCGGCCATCGAAGTCGATACCACTGAGATGGCCGGCGGTGGAACCGTGACGGCGACGGTTGATGTCGGCGGCTTCGACAGGGAATGTGGCTATGGCTCGACCGCCTCCAGTTGCACGACGACAGTGAACAAAAAACCTGAAGCCCGTAAGCTGGACGAGTACGGCAAGCTCAAGCCCGAAGATGAGAACGCGCGGCTCGATAACTTCGTCGTTGAGTTGCAGAGCGATCCCACGGCGCAAGGGTACATCATTGCTTATGGCGGGCGCAGGAGCCGAGCCGGCGATGCCAAGACGGTAGCGGCAAGGGCGAAAACTTATCTCGTCAATAAACGCCAGCTAGACCCTCAGCGGGTGATCACGGTTGACGGCGGTTATCGAGAGGAACCCTCAGTTGAACTCTGGATTGCGCCGACGGGCGGGCAAGCGCCGCAAGCGACGCCGAGCCTCGACCCCGCCGAGTTGACGCCTGCAAAGCCGGCGAAGTCGGCCAAACCGAAGACAAGCACGGCTCGAAAAAAATCCTGAAGGCGCAGGTCGTCAACCTAAGACAGATCGCCGTCAGACTTCCTGCACGGCCTGCACCAGTTTCGTCAGCGATGACTTGGCGTCGCCATATAGCATCCCTGTGTTGGGCTTGAAGAACAGCGGGTTTTCGATGCCGGCGAAGCCTTTGCCTTTGCCGCGTTTCAAGACGATGACCGAATGGGCGCGGTCGACTTCGAGAATCGGCATACCGGCGATGGCGCTTTGCGGATTATCGCGCGCATCAGGATTAACCACATCGTTCGCGCCGATGACCACCGCGACATCCGTAGCCGGAAATTCCGGGTTGATCTGCTCCAGCTCGTATAACTGCGAATACGGCACGTTGGATTCGGCGAGCAGCACGTTCATATGACCTGGCATGCGACCGGCTACAGGGTGAATCGCATACTTGACGGTGACGCCGCGCTTTTCGAGCAGGTCGCCCAGTTCTCTGACGGCGTGCTGCGCCTGCGCCGTCGCCATGCCGTAGCCCGGCACGAAGACCACCTGCCGCGCATAAGCCATCTGCACGGCAACGTCTTCGGCATGTACTTCGCGCATCACGCCCTCGGTCTGGGTGGCGGCGACCGCCGATTGCGAGCCGAACGCACCGAATAGAACATTGGTGATCGAACGATTCATGGCGCGGCACATCAGAATCGACAGGATGAATCCCGAAAAGCCGTCGAGCGTGCCGGCGATGATCAACACGTTGTTGGCCAGCGCAAAGCCTGTGGCCGCCGCCGCCAGCCCTGCATACGAATTCATCAGCGACATCACGACAGGCATGTCCGCCGCGCCTATCGGCAGCACCAGCAAGACGCCGAAGGCGAATGCCAGGCCGACCATCACATAAAACGCGAGGCTTGCCGTCGGCACGAAAAGTAAGTAAACGAACAATCCAACCATCACAACGAACAAGCTGATATTGAAAATGTTCTGGCCCTTGTAGGTGATGGGCGTGCCGCGAATCAAGTCTTGCAGCTTGACGAAGGCCATCAGGCTGCCGGTCACGGTCAGGCTGCCGAGCATCACTTCGAGGCCGAGGGCGGTCATCTTGAAGGTGCCGAGCGCCGCGCCATGCCTGTAGTACTCCGAGATGCCGACGAGCGACGCGGCGAGCGCGCCGAAGGCATGCGACAGCGCCGTCCGTTGCGGCATCGCCGTCATCGGCATCCATATAGACATCGCCGCGCCGATCAGCGAGCCGATGATGAGGCCGGCAATGATCCACTCGAAGCGGACGATCTCGTGGCGCACCAGCGTGCCGATGATAGCGGCCAGCATGCCGATGGCGGCGAGGTTCATGCCGCGCCGCGCCGTGTCCGGGTGGCTCAAGCCTTTGAGTCCGAAGATGAATAGAATGGAGGCCAGCAGGTAAGTCAGTTCGCTGAAGTAGCTCATCCGCGTCGCTTCGTCTCCTTTTCGGCGGTCTCTGCTTCGCTGGGTTTCTTTCTGAACATCCTGAGCATGCGGTCGGTGATCATAAAGCCGCCGACGACGTTGGTCATCGCGGCGACGACGGCGAGAAAGCCCAATAGGGTGCTCGTCCGATTGTAACCGCCGCCGGCAGTGACCAGCGCGCCGACGACCGAGATGGCCGAGATGGCGTTGGTCGCCGACATCAACGGCGTGTGCAGCAAGGGCGGCACGCGCGAAATGACTTGATAGCCGAGAAACGCCGCCAGCGCGAAAACGTAGAGCGCGCCGATGAACAACTCAGGGCTCATGAAAGAATGGCTATCCACCGGCGGCGCTTCGGCAAGCGCGAGGATGAATAAAAGAGCTTCTGGCATCGATGGATCTCCGTGAATTATCTAAAAGTGCATTCAGCGCATTAAGCTCTGCTAGAGCGGTTTTCAATTGAATGTAGCGCAAGGCGGTTAGCTTGCGCAGTATCGGGCGCAAGCTAACCGCTTACGCTACATGGCAAACGCATTTGAAAATCGCTCTAGGAGCGCAATGTTTATAGTCACGAATGGCGTTTCTCTTCAAGCTCCGTGAGGAGCGCAATGTTGACATTTCGCCCCTACGGGGCTTGAAACCATTTTACAACTTTGATGCTATAACATTTCGTCCCTAACGGGACTTTGATTGCTCGGAGAATAATTCAGGCTAACCGCTTTGCGCTACTTCCCTGCCAGCGCGGCGGCAACCCGTGGATTGACGGCGCGGCCCGCGTGCGCGACGCACGATGAGGCGACGATGTCGTCGTTCATATCCAGATTCAACGCGCCGTCTTTGATCATCAGACTCAAGAAGGCCACGAGATTGCGCGAATACAACTGGCTGGCGTGAACCGCGACGGTCGCCGCCAGATTCAACGGCGCGAGAATCGTCACGCCTTCTCTCAACGCCTCTTCGCCGGGTTTGGTTGCCGAGCAGTTGCCGCCCGTCGAGGCGGCCAGATCAACGATCACTGAACCGCGCTTCATCGCGGCGACGGCTTCATCCGTGACCAGCAGCGGCGCGCGGCGGCCCGGCACTTGCGCTGATGCCACGATGACGTCCGCCGTGCGCGCCGCTTTGGCGATCAAGGCGCGCGCCCGCTCCATCGCCTCTTCTGTAATCTCTTTCGCATATCCGCCGGCGTCTTCGGTTTCGAGGCCGCTCAAATCCAGTTCGAGAAACGTAGCGCCCAGCGACT
>JBBWZK010000143.1:0-15968 GCA_039648975.1 Blastocatellia bacterium | reverse complement strand
TGTCGCTGCTGACCTTCAAAGAAGCGCGGCCCTGGGCGCGTTCGATCAAGGAAAAAGTCGTCAGCCGCGAGATGCCGCCGTGGAGTCCAGACCCGCATTACGGCCAGTTCACCAATGAAAAGCGGCTCGCCGACCAAGAGGTTGAAACCATCGTCGCGTGGGTAGACGGCGGCGCGAAAGAAGGCAACCCGAAAGACCTGCCGCCGACACCGGAATTCGCCAGAGGCGGCTGGTCGATTGGCAAGCCCGACGCCGTGCTCGAAATGAATGAGGAGTGGACGATTGATCCGAACGCTCCAGACAACTATATCAACTTTTTCATCCCGACCAACTTCAAAGAAGATCGCTGGGTGCAGATGGCTGAAATCCTGCCCGGCAATCGCAAGGTTGTGCATCACGTCATCGCCTTCATCCAGTCGCCGCAGATGATGGCGAAGCGCGCCGAAGCCGCGAAAACCGGCGGCAGGTTTGGCGCGCGCACGGCGGACGGCAAGCTGTTTTATCTCGACGGCACGCTGCGTCGCGTCAAGATGGATGCGCCGGTGGTCGATGATGCGTGCAGTCAACAGCAGGCCACAGGGGGCCGTCGCATCGGCGGTGGCGGCGATGAAAACGAAGGCTCGCTGCTCGCCGGTTACGCGCCGGGCCTGCAGCCGACGGTTTATCAGCCGGGCACGGCCAAGAAGCTGCCCGCCGGCTCGACCATCATGTTCCAGGTACATTATTCGAGCTTTCGCGGCGCGCTTGAAAAGCCCGAAAAAGATCGCACCAAGGTCGGCCTGATCTTCGCTAAAGAGCCGCCCGACAAGATGGCCATCACCTTTGCCGCCGCCAACGTGATGTTCAAGATTCCGGCGGGCGCGGACAATCACGAAGTCACCGCCTGTCAGACCGTGCCGCGCGATGTGCAGGTGATCAACTACATGCCGCACATGCACCTGCGCGGCAAGGATATGAAGTACGAAGTCGTCTACCCGGACGGCAAGCGCGAGACCTTGCTCTGGGTGCCGAAGTTCAGTTTCAACTGGCAAGCGTCCTACATTCTGAAGAACCCGCTGACCATTCCGAAGGACTCGAAGCTCATCGTCACGGCGCACTACGACAACTCGAAGAAGAACAAGTACAATCCCGATGCCACGAAAGACGTGCGCTGGGGCGATCCGACTTATGACGAGATGATGATCGGCTGGCTCGACATCGTGGTCGCCAACCCGGCCAAGGCGGTCAAACCCGATGCGTCAGCGCGCAGCGGCCAGAAGTAGTTTTCTTTACAATTGCGAAGCACGTCTGCGCCGGTTGCGATAATTCGTGGCCGGCGCATTGTGCATCAGGAAAGGCCGGCGAGAGCCGGGCAACCGAACCAGCGGCACGACCGTCCAAGCGGGGCTATCAATCAACGGCGCAAGCCGCAATCGTTTGCGCCATCTCGCAGACATCAAACCTGTAGCGCGAGCCATAAGGCCGGCGCTGCATCCTCATAGGTGAACGATATGAGAAAGTCGCTTTCGTTCTGCTTCACCATCGCGTTTTTAGCAGTCATCAGCCTGACGCTGTCGCCGGCAACTGCCGCAGGCGAAGGCCCGGAATCCGGCACGGCCAAAAGCGCCAAGGCCGTCACCTTCTCGAAAGATGTCGCGCCGATCTTCTACAAGAACTGCGTCGCCTGCCACCGCCCGAATGATCTTGCGCCGATGTCGCTTGTGACCTTCAAAGAGGCGCGGCCCTGGGCGCGCTCGATCAAAGAGAAGGTGGTGACGCGCGAGATGCCGCCCTGGCTGGCCGATGCGCATTACGGTCAGTTCGCCAACGACAAGCGGCTCTCGCAACAGGAGATCGATACCATCGTCGCCTGGGTCGACGGCGGCGCGAAAGAAGGCAACGCGAAAGACCTGCCGCCCGCGCCGGGTTTCAGCGACGACTGGCAGATCGGCAAGCCCGATCTGACGCTGACGATGCAGGAAGAATACGCCGTCGAGGCGACAGGGCCGGACGAATACATACGCTTCGTCATCCCCGTGAACATTACTGAAGCGAAGTGGGTCAAGGCGGTCGAGATTCATCCGGGCAACAAACGCGTCGTGCATCACGCGGTCGCCTTCCTGCAAACGCCGGAGATGATCGCGGCAGCCAAGGCCGCCGGCAATCCGCTCAATCCGACGCCGCCCGAATCGTCCATGTTCTATAAAGAAGGCTCGCTGGTTCGCACGAAAGCCGACGCGCCGGTTTATGATAATGGTTGCACCGCGCCCGATGGCGGCTTTGCGCGCGGCAGCGGCCAGGAGACCATTGGGCCGCTGCTCGGCTTTTACGCGCCGGGCAAAGACATCGACACATTCCCTGCAGGCACCGCGAAACTCATCCGCCCCGGCTCGAACGTCGTCATCGAGATGCATTACTCGAAGACGACCGGCAAGCCAGAAAAAGATCGCACGACCCTCGGCCTGATCTTCGCCAAAGAGGCTCCCGAAAAGGTCATGCAGTCGAACGGCGCGTTGAATCATTTCTTCAGGATTCCGCCAGGCGCGACCAATCACGAAGTCGTCGCCTGTTATAAGTTCAGCAACGACGCGCTGCTTTACACGCTGATGCCGCACATGCACAAGCGCGGCAAGGATATGAAGTACGAAGCCGTCTATCCCGATGGGCGGCGTGAAACGCTGCTTGCAGTGAAGTACAATTTCAGTTGGCAATCCATGTATCGCCTCAAAGAACCATTGCTCTTGCCGCGCGGCACGCAGTTGATCGTCACGGCGCATTACGACAACTCCGAGCGCAACAAGTGGAATCCCGATCCGACGAAGGCGGTGCGCTGGGGCGATCCGACTTATGACGAGATGATGATCGGCTATATGGACTATGTGACCAAGATCACCGAGCGCCCGGTTGCCAGGATTGACCCGAAGATTCTCGATGCTTACATAGGCGAATACGAATTCCTGCCCGGCAGGACGATAGCCATCGCGCGCAACGGCGATCAACTGATGGCGGGAACGCGCGGCGTGCCGAACACGCCGATCTTTCCTGAGTCGGAGACCAGGTTCTTCTTCAAAGTCGCCGACGTGCAGATCATCTTCGTCAAAGACGACAAGGGCGAAGTGAACGAATTGATGGTCGAGCAGGGGGGCCGGACGTTCAAAGCGAAGCGCCTCAAGAAAGCCGCCGCGACCGGCGAGAACAAGTGATGATGAAAGCGAACAAGGGCGACGCGGCGACGCGGCGACGCGGTGACGCGGCGAGGGATTCCGTGCAGGATTCTGTCGCCGTGTCGCCGCGTCGCCGCGTCGCCGCGGCGCGTTTAATTATTGCCGTTTGCCTTTTGTCTTTTGCCCTGGCGCGCGTCAGCGCGCACGAGCCGATCACGACTAAGGTTCGTTTCAACAAAGAGGTCGTCCGCATTTTGCAACGCAGTTGTCTGAGCTGTCACCATCCCGGCGGCATCGCGATGTCGCTGGCGACTTACGACGAAGCGCGCCCGTGGGCGAAAGCGATCAAGGAAGAGGTGCTCAACAAACGCATGCCGCCGTGGCACGCCGTCAAAGGCTTTGGCGATTTTCGCAATGCGCCGCCGCTCGTGCAGCGCGAGATTGATCTGCTGGTCAACTGGGTCGAAGGCGGCGCTCCCAAAGGCGAAGACACAGACCTTCCTACTGGCCCGCTCTATTCGACTGACTGGCGGCTCGGCCAGCCCGATGTGATCTTGAAGCCGCAAAGCGAAACGTCAATCGCTGCGGATGCAGATGAAACCCGCACGATTACGCTTGCGATGAATATTACAGAAGCAAGATGGCTCACGGCGATTGATCTGCGACCGGGCGATGCGCGCATCGTACATTGCGCGAAGTTCTATTTGACCGGGGGCCGGAGAGTAACGGATTCTACCAATCACCTGAATGACAGCCAACCAACGACCATCGCGATAAAAGACGCCTCTTCATCGACGAATTCTGGCCCCCGGCCTCCGGCCCCCGGCCTCTGTTTGGGAACGTGGATGCCCGGCCAGAAGACCGTGGCGTTGCCTGACGGCGCGGCGCAGTTATTGCCGGCGGGCGCGCGCATCGCGGTGAAGATTCATTATCGCGGCACGACTGAGGCGGCGCGCGATCAGAGTGAAGTGGGCTTGTATTTTGCGAAGACGCCGCCGCGCAAGCTGGTGCAGGAGATCGCCGTCAGCGATGCCGATGCAGGGATTCCGGCGGGCGCGGCGATGCATACGGTAAAAGTGAGCTTCACCACACAGGATGATGTCGAGGCGGTGGCGCTACGCCCTGCGGTGAGTCCATTGATCACGTCGATGCAAGCGACCGTCTATCGGCCCGACGGTTCTGAAGAAGTGCTGCTCTGGACGCGCGGTTATCAGTTCGACTGGCAGCCGACTTACTATCTCAAGCGCGCCGCCTTGCTGCCGAAAGGCACGCGCATCGAAGTGATCGCTTACTTCGACAACTCGGACAGCAATCGCAACAACCCGAACGACCCGCCGAAATCACTGCGCTTCGGCGACCTCACGGATGAGCCGCTGTGTGCAGTCGCTATCGCCAAAGCGCGCAGCACCAATGACTGAAGCGATGCCTGCGCGTCGTGAAGCGAACGAGTTTATCGCCACAGCAGGCTGTGAGCGGCCCTCTGGTAGCAACATAGCCGCTCAGGGGCAGCGGCGCGAGTTGTCTGTGATGTCGGGGTCAGAGATAGAAAAGGTTTTGCCTAATGCCGTCAATCGCAGTGTAGCGCGGCCCGACCGTGCGCAAGGGCTGAGGCGGGCTGAGAGGTTGCGGTCGGTCTGAATATCCTGCAACTCGATCTTGCAGCCGCGCACACGCACGACCCCCTTGCCGGTAACGATGATTCTTTTGCGGCAGTTGACGAATTGATACTCGCCGGTCGCAGAACTAAACTTCAAGTGATTGCCGCTGACGTCATCCTGTATGCATAAATCGAAAGCGTCGAAACCCGTGTCATAACCGGCGAGGGCCATATCGGAACCGGCTGGCAAGAGAACTGTCCCGGCGACGATCAGCCTGCCATTAGGCTGGAAGGCTGCCGCCGAAGCCGATTCGAATTGCCCGCCAAAATCCGTCGTCACCAGGCCGCCATTGCCAAAGCTGTCATCCAGGCTGCCATCATGGTTATAGCGCATGATTGCAAAATCCGAATGGCTGCGAACAGCCACTCCTACGGCAAGCAGTCGGCCATCGGCCTGGAGTAACAGATTGATGAGATCTATTGAAAGCGGAAAATAGGAGGTTGTGACTTTGCCGTCAGCGCCGAATGTCGCATCGAGACTGCCGTCAGAGTTATAGCGCGCCAGTTCAAACACGTAGGGGCCGCTGGACAATTGCGCCGTTCCGCCAACCACGATGCGCCCATCAAGCTGCATGGCAACCGCAGTCGCAGCCGGATCGCGGTCAAGAAATTCGGTCGTCACTTCGCCGCCGGAGCCAAAGCCAGAATCAAGCGCGCCGTCCGCAGTGAAACGTAGCAACAAAAAGCTGGAATGTTTGCCGGGGCGATGCCATCCCACCGCAACGATCTTGCCGTCGGCTTGCAAAGCCAGATCAGTGAGGCTCTGCTGTATGACGGCGCGGTTGACGATGACCTTGCCGCCCGCGCCGAAGGTCGCATCAAGCGAGCCATCCGGGTTGTAGCGCGCCAGGGCCACACTCAATCCTATGCCTGTGCCATTCGTGTTGCCGCCGATGACGATCTTGCCATCAGGTTGAAGAAGCAATCCATGCGCTTCATCGGTGTTATTGAAGAAGTCCAGGCTGAGCTTGCCGCCCGTACCGAATGTCTCATCGAGACTGCCATCCGGGTTATAACGCGCCAGCGCAAAATCTGAATTGACCGCATCGTGGGCTGCCGACCCAGCCGCGACAATTTTGCCGTCCGGTTGAATGGCAAGGTTATAAATATAATCATTACCGCCGAAGAAATCGGTCACCACCTTGCCGCCTGCGCCGAACGTCTCATCAAGGCTGCCATCCGTGTTATGACGTGCAAGGGCGAAGTCGAAATCAAGAAACGCCCGGCGGGCGCTGCCTGCGGCAACCATCTTGCCATCGCGTTGGACGGCAAGCGCGTTCGCTTCCGCAGCATTGCCGAAGAAATCGGTCAACACTTTGCCGCCGTCGCCAAATCGCGGATCGAGATCACCTGAACCGGCATCCACAGGAATAGAGGATAAGAGTGACAAGACGAAGATGCCGCCGGCAAACATAAGAGTGAGACGCGCGACATGGCAGCGCAACCACTTTAAAATAGACATGGCCGTTCCTCAGATGATTTGTTCAGTGCGCACAGTGCCATTCGGCCCGGCACGATGGCATTGCAGGAATGCGGTGGGCAGCATTGTATAGCAGCAGCCGTTGATCGGACAAGGTGCGCGGTTGCACGCTTTCTTTAGCGCAGGCTTTGCAGTCTGCTTTGTCTATCAATGACGAAGGCGATGAAGCAGAAGTGAACCGCCTAACGCGATGTCTGTAGCTGCACGAGATTGGTAAGCGGCAGCGGCTCGCCTTCTTTTTCCAAACGCCAGAAGCAGTCCGCGACGCCGAGCGGCCCCTTGATGCTGCCGTCATAATCGCGGCACATCTGCGGGCGCGTCTCGTAGACGCCGCAGGTGTAGCGCGCGAGGCCGTCATCGCCCCTGGTTTCTTGAAGCGCATTGCAGCGTTGCGGGATGGAGAAGTAATACTCGGAGTCGCCGTCCGCTTCGACGTAATCAATCTTGAAGCCGTGTAGTTCCATCCAATGAATCTCGTCGCGGGATTCGACATCGACTTCGCCGCCGTAAAAGGTCATCGACATGCAGCACTTGCCGCACAAGACGCAGAGTTCGGACTTGCGCTTCGCCGTCAATCGCTTTCGTTTCATCTTCTCAATCCTTCAAGCCTGATGGTGTGACCGAGTGAGTATACCTGAAGGCGGCGCGTCAGCGCATGAACTTGCGGCGAATGGCGAGGGCGAGCAGCGCGGCCTGTAATGGGCCGAGAATGGTTTCGAGTGTAACCAGTGTGTGCGCCCAATTGGTGAGCGGCTTTGGCTCAGGTTTCTGCAAGCTCATCACGCCGAGGCTGTAGGTGAAGGCGCGTTTGAGCGGCAACGGCTGGCCGATGGTGTCAGGCTCCATTGCGGTGATTGGATTGGCCGTTGACGTTACAGATTTATCTTCGGGTTTGATAAAGCCGGCTCGCATATAGAGCAGCACAAAGACAATCCATACGGCGAGAAGCCACACGAAGGCACGCAGCATGCGTTCGCCGTAGCCGCTCACCGCCCAGTAGAGAACGTGCAGCCAGTCCGTTTTCCAGAACGCCCGCCCGGCTCACTTTTGTTGTCGCGCCAAGTCCATCGCCCAGTAGCGAAACTGCGAGGCTTCCTCATAACGATTATTCGTCTCGGCATTCTCGGCTAACTGGCGGCAAGCAATCGCCAATAATCGGCGCGGCGAAGAAACCTTTTCTGCTTCAAGGCTCTGAATTTCACCATCGATGCTGATCGCCTGCCAGTTCCAGCTTACGTCCGTGAAGACAAACTTGCGCGGATCAATATTCACAAACCAGTGCGGGTGTAGCGTCACCGTATGGAAGGAGACGAGATCAGCTTTGTCAATTCGAGAGAACTGTAAATCGAGAGCCGTTTGATTGCCAAAGCTCTCACTGCCTGAAAAGCTCAGTTGATCTTTGAAAGTGGCAGAGCGGAAGGTCGCCGCTGCGCTGAATTCAAAGCCGGTGAAATTTGCTGCTTCGGGAAACCAAACGCCGCGAAAGTTGAAATCTTCAGCTTCGAGCTTTTTCTGTAGCGCAGCGTCGAAGGCCGCGCTCTTCTCTTTTCCGGGATAATGCAGTACACAATACTGCTTGCCTTCGTGCTCTTTGAAAAACGGCTCGCCCTCACAAACCGTGCGCGCCCATTTATCACCTTTGCAAACGAAAAGCGGTTCGGCTGGCTCAAGTCCAAGTTCAGCGAGTTCAGGTTCCCGCGCGGCGGCGGGTTCGGCATCCGCTGCCGGTGAGTCTTTAGCGGGCGGCAAGAGCAGGGGCGGTTCTTCAGGCATCAGCGTCCCTCGTAAGCAAGATCACATTCGCGCCAAGTGTAAATGAATATCGTCCGCGAAGCCAAGAGGGTTATTTCATTCGTGTGATGCGGAAAGCGATTGAAAGCCCGCGAATGCGGGCGGCAGCATGTAGCCCAGCGCGTCAGCGCTGGGGATGAATAACGAAAGCGCTCACCAGCCCGTGGAACGGGCGACAGAGGTCACGCGCCTATTCTCTGTCGCCTGCTTCGCAGGCTTGATCATCAATGGCCTAGCGTACCCAGTGCTGACGCACTGGGCTACATGCTGCCGCCGACTCCGCCGGCTTTTCCTTTCAGCACTGC
This sequence comes from Blastocatellia bacterium, assembly GCA_039648975.1. GTDB lineage: Bacteria > Acidobacteriota > Blastocatellia > UBA7656 > UBA7656 > DATENM01. The sequence continues at coordinate 7,592 of JBBWZK010000143.1, read as the reverse complement.
GAGACGTGAGTTATTTCATCGAGACTCACTAGCGCAAGCAGGGGCAGCCACCGAAGGGCTGCCCCTACAAGATAACCCAAACTACTGTTCATCGTGCCGCGCTATCCGGCGCAACTCGCCGTCTCCCCGCGTCGCAAACTACGCCGTGCGCGAGACGCTTTCCTCAGTGCTCAAGGCTGCCTGTGCGGCGGCCAGTCGCGCGATGGGTACGCGATAAGGCGAACAACTCACATAAGACAAACCGATGCGATGGCAGAAGACCACCGATGACGGCTCGCCGCCGTGCTCGCCGCAGATGCCGACTTTCAAATCGGCTCTCGTTGAACGGCCCCGCTCCGTGCCCATCTGCACTAACTGGCCGACGCCTTCCTGGTCTAACACCTGGAACGGGTCGTATTCGAGTATGCGATTATCCACGTAGAACGGCAGGAACTTGCCCGAATCGTCGCGCGATATGCCGAAGGTCGTCTGCGTCAGGTCGTTCGTGCCGAACGAGAAGAACTCCGCCACCTCGGCGATCTTGTCCGCCGTCAGCGCCGCGCGCGGCAACCCGATCATCGTGCCGACCAGATAGTCGATCTGCTGGCCTGTAGCTTCCATCACTTCAGCGGCGACGCGGCGCACGACTTCGGTTTGCAGCTTCAACTCGTTGACGTGGCTGACCAGCGGAATCATGATCTCCGGCAGCACCTTGACGCCCTTCTTCTGGACGCGCGCCGCCGCTTCAAAGATCGCCCGCGCCTGCATCTCGGTGATCTCAGGGAAGACGACGCCGAGGCGGCAACCGCGATGGCCGAGCATCGGGTTGGCTTCGTGCAGCGTCACGACGTTTGACCATAGATGCTGCCACTTCACCTTGAGCTTGCGCGCCAGCTTCTTCGTGCCCTCTTCGTCGTGCGGCAGGAATTCATGCAGCGGCGGGTCGAGCGTGCGGATCGTCACAGGCAAGCCGTCCATTGCTTTGAAGATGCCCTCAAAATCGGCGCGCTGTAATTTGAGCAACTCTTTGAGGCCGCCGATGTACATGCGCTTCGGCTCTTCAATCTCCTGCTTCAAGCGGCGACGCTCGCGCGCCAACTCTTCGCGCTTCTTCGGATTCGATGCGTTGACGCTCTCTTGCTCGACCCGCTGAATCTCGTTATCAAGGCGCTTGTAATCGAGCGAGCCGAGAATCATCTGCCGCACATAATCGATGCGCTCGCCCTCGAAGAACATATGCTCGGTGCGGCACAGGCCGATGCCTTCCGCGCCAAAGTCGCGCGCCACCGCAGAGTCTTCCGGCGTGTCGGCGTTGGTGCGCACCTTCAGGCGGCGGAACTGATCGGCCCACTTCATCAGTTGATAGAAATCTTCGCCAAGCTGCGGATCAACCAGCGGCGCTTGACCGGCAATGATCTGACCTGTGGTGCCGTCTACCGTCACCCACTCGCCCTGTTTAATGCGCGTGCCGTTGACGGCAAATTCGTTCTTCGCGTAGTTGATGTCTACCTCGCCCGCGCCGACGACGCAAGGCTTGCCCCAGCCGCGCGCCACGACGGCGGCGTGCGAAGTCGGGCCGCCGGTCGAAGTCAAAATCGCCTGCGCCGCTTTCATGCCGCGCACATCTTCAGGCGAAGTCTCGCGGCGGACCAGAATCACCGGCTCGCCTTTGGCGGCCAACGCTTCAGCTTCTTGTGGAGTAAAGACTACACGGCCCACCGCCGCGCCGGGGCTGGCGTCGATGCCCTGCGTCAGCACTTGCACCTTCGCCTTCGGGTCAACCATCTTGTGCAGCAGTTGATCGAGGTCGCCTGCGGGCACGCGCAGCACGGCGGTCTTTTCGTCAATCAAGCCTTCGCGCGCCATGTCGACGGCGACCTTCACCGCCGCCGGGCCTGTGCGCTTGCCGTTGCGCGTTTGTAGCATCCATAACTTTCCGCGCTCGATGGTGAATTCGAGGTCCTGCATGTCCTTGTAGTGGCGTTCGAGGCGGTTGGCCACTTCAACGAATTCGTCGTAGACCTCCGGCATATCCTCTTTGAGTTGATCGATGTGCTTGGGCGTGCGGATGCCTGCGACGACGTCTTCGCCCTGGGCGTTGGTCAGGTAATCGCCGAAGAGTTCTTTCGCGCCGGTCTTCGGATTGCGCGTGAAGGCGACGCCGGTGCCGCTGTCATTGCCCATGTTGCAGAAGACCATAGTGACAATGTTGACGGCGGTGCCGAGATCGTCAGGAATCTTTTCGATCTGGCGATAGGCTTTGGCGCGGTCGCCGTTCCACGAACGAAAGACGGCGCGCACGGCTTCTTCAAGCTGCTTGTAAGGATCGGTCGGGAACTCTTTGCCGGTCTGCTTGCGGACGATCTTTTTGAACTCTTTGGTGATTTCCTTGAGGTCTTTGGTCTTGAGGTCTGTGTCGAGCTTCGCTTTGGCTTTTTTCTTCGCCGCGTCGAAGGCATGATCGAACAACTCTGCGTCGATACCGAGGACGATCTTACCGAACATCTGAATGAAGCGGCGATACGCGTCGTAAGCGAAACGTTCAGTCGCGGTCAACTCGGCCAATCCCTGAAGCGTCTCTTCGTTGAGGCCGAGATTGAGCACCGTGTCCATCATGCCGGGCATCGAAAACTTCGAGCCGGAGCGCACGCTGACCAGCAGCGGATTCTTCGCGTTGCCGAAGCCCTTGCCGGAGGCGCGCTCGACTTCTTTCATCGCCTTGAGCGTCTGCTCCCACATGCCTTCGGGGAATTGCTGGCCGGCGTCGTAATACATATTGCAAGCCTGCGTGGTGATCGTGAAGCCGGGCGGCACAGGCAGCCCTGCGTTGGTCATTTCGGCAAGTCCCGCGCCTTTGCCGCCGAGCTGGTCTTTCATCTGCCCGTGCCCGTCGGCTTTGCCGTGTGCGTAGAGATAGACGTACTTGGTCGCCATCTGACAGTCACCCATGAAGTTTTATAAGTTCGTGATGCGCACTGGGCAGAAATGCTCGCCCCAGCCAAACAATTAGCATCGTGTACCGGGCGCGGCTTGTCAAGCGCAGGCTCGGCGTTGTGAAGAGAGCGTGCCGGAAGCGAAGGTGCATTTGGAGTGACGGGCAGAGTTAATCGAAAATGTCGGAGACGCGGCAGCGAAAGCCGGGGATGACGTCCGAGAGATCAAGCTCATCCTGATCTGTAAGCTTGCTGATTTCATGCCGCGAGCGATAGACGGTGACGGATCGCAAAGCCGGATTCATAGTGATGGCGAGGCGCACGCCGGTGGCAAGCCACAAAGCGATCTTCTCTTCTACTTCAAGCGCCGTGTCCGAAGGCGAGAGCGTTTCCACAACCAGATCAGGCACAAGCTCAAGATACTTTGAGGTATCAGCATCAGCAGGAATACGACCTTTGGCAACAAACGCAATGTCTGCGGCGCGCACCGTCACGCGGCCATCCGGCTTGCGTGCAATGACGAAGCCGGTCTCCGCTGCCAGCACATCACCCAGATGATTTTTGCGAACGTGACTTGCCAGGTCAGCATGCAGATTTCCAGTGCATCGCCCGTGATCATAGCCAGTCGGTGCCATACGTCGCAATTCTCCTTCAACAAGCTCATAGCGATAGCCGTCATCCGGCATGCGCAGCAACTCTTCTTCGGTCATGTAGGGTGTGGTGGTGCTCATTGGAATTCGCCTTCACTGCTCATAGGTGGCGGTTCGGCTGGCGAGAGGTGACGGCCTGTCTCGCCAGCCGGTTTGCGGTTAATGTCTGCGGTCGAATTGGATTCCCTTCTCGACCTCGTTAATCGCGTCGTTCACCAGCCTGATGGCTTTGGCGCGGTGGCCACCTTTGTCGCTGGTCGCCTGGTCAAGCTCGCGCCTGGCAAGCCTCAACGCATCGAGTGCCGACTGCATGTGCGGCTGATCGGCAACCGCGGCTTTGGCGCGTAACGGAAACGCAAAGCCGACAAGCGCAGCCGGCAGAATTGTGTTCAACACCGAGCGACGACTGATTCGACTCTTCATGAAAGATCCTCCTGATTCAGTTCAACATTCGGGGAGAGCACGCAAGCTTTGCTTCGGATAGCTTACTTCGCAGGCGTCGCAAGCTCAAGCGAGATGAGCGTGAACGCCAGCCCGTTGATCTCGCCGCGCAACGGCACGCCCAGTTGCGTGTGCAGCCACAGGTGGCTTGCGCCGCGATCTCTCTGGCGCACGAAATGGCGTGCGCGAAACTCGCCCGCCGGCACGCGCACCGCTTCGTCGCCTTTGCCTTCAAACGTCATCACGACAAGCGTTCCCGCTGCGCTGTCGAATTCCGCCGGCGCGACGTAGCAGACTGCTTTGTAAGTTTCAGTACTTTTCACATCCGCAAGGCGCAGGCCGGCGGCGACCGATTGCGACCAGACGCTGAACGCGTCAGGCACTTCGAGCGTCTGTTGAATGATGCCCGTCGTGCTGCCGCGCATGCGCGCGGAGAGCGTGTGGCCGTCTATGTTGATGCGCGTGCGGGCGCGCGTCTCGCCGCGCTGCCGTGTGATCTCAACGAAGGTCGGCTGGTGCTGCGCATTGGCGCGATGAAAGACTTCCGTCACCGCGTCGTTCGTCGTAATGCGGCTGTGGACCAGTGCACCGCCCTCTGCTGTGTTGAATAGTTCCCAGGACTCCGAGCCGCACGCCTTGCCGCCGGCGTCCTGATATTGATAAACCCCCGAAGCCAGTTTCGCGCCGCGCTCCCAGCGGCCTTTGTGAAGATTGGCCTTGCCATTAAGCAGATCGGCAAGGTCTTGCTCGATGTTGTCGACTGCGGGTGTTTCGACGATGCGCCCGACCTCGCGCCCATCGCGCTCGACGATGATCGTCGGCACATTGGTCAACTGGCGCGGCTGCACCGTATCTACGGGTTCGTGAAACTGATTGTCTATGCCGACGAGCTTCACTTGAAGGTGGCTGTTCGCCGCTTCTTTGAGGGCGCGGATCAAGCGCGGCACATAGTATTTGCTGTCGCCGCACCACGTGCCGAAGATCAAGGTCACCTGCGCGTCTTTATCAATCGCTTTGAGCGCGGCGACCGCTTTGGCGTCGGGCGTGTAAGCCTCCATCTCAGCGCGCCACACGGGCACCGTCTCCCAGAGCTTGTCAAAAGTAAGTTCGCCTACATAACCCGGATGCGGGCGAAACAGCACGGGCAGGCCATTCACCGCGAATGAATAGATAGGCCCGTCAATGCGCGTGAACTTGCCAATCGGATGCATCTCGATGCCAGCATCGGACTGGGCCGAGGTGCGATCTGCTGCAAAGTGAAAAGCCTCTTTGGCCATCGCGCTCAACGTATGCGCTGTAACGTCGAGCACAATGACGGTGTCGAACTTCGACGAGATCAGCGCCAGTCGCGTCGGGTTGTCTGCATTCAAGACCTGTGCGCTGGAGTCGAGTTCATTGTTGACGAACACATCGCGTGTGGTGTCGTGCCAGTCGGCGGCCTCGGATTTATTGGTCTGCGCCGCTGCCGATGTAGTTAAGAGAAGGATAGACACAAGCGTCAAAAGCGTCAGTTTCATCGCCATTCTCTTTCGGGCATTGAGTTGTGACTGCCCGCAACCACCGCGCGGCAGTCCGATGTCATGCCGTCAGCAGACATCTGTTCCATAGGGATGAAACTATGCGCTTTTCGGAGAATCGTCAAACATACGAGCGAAATCAGACATCTTTTTACATTGCAGGCGACAGCGCCCGCAAGCAGTGGCGTTAGCGGTTACGGCTTGATGAGAATCGTGCCATGGGTTGGGTTCGCCGAGCCGCACACGGCAGGGTCATAGTAATAAAAGAATTGTTTCCCTTGCGTGACCGTGCGGTGAAAAGTGTGCCGGTGGACTTTCGGAAACGGGTCGGCGATATTCGGAAAGCTGTCGCGGCGACGGGTGTGGAAGTCCTCTGCCCAGGCGCCAATCGTCTTGCCGTCAGGGAGGATGCTCCCATTGGTGTTCTGGACCTCCCAGAAGCGGGCCTCGTAAATCTCGACAAAGCTGGCGTCCGAATTGACGAAGGCATTCTCAAAAGAGGAGTTGAGATCTTCGGGACTACTGACTTTATCTGCATTCGAGTTCTGAAAGCCGGTGATCTGTTGAGCATCAGCACCTGCTTCGAGCACCCAGCGGTTCGGACAGCCCTGAGCGACCACTGCATACGGCGGTGTGGCAGGGTGCTTGTTTTCGTTGGGACAGGTTGACGGCGGCGGCTTGAGGTTCAGACCATTATGTTGAACCGTGAAGAAGGCACCGTGATCGCTCTGGCCGAAATCAAGGATGGTCTCAGTCTGCTCCGCCCCGCGCGGCAGCCCAAGCCCATTCGAGGATGAACCGTCCGCCTGCACCCAGCCGCCCGTATCGTTCACCAGCGGGAAGCCGTCTTGAATGAGCTGATAGCTCATCGCTTTCCCAGGAAACAACGTGGCGAGCAGATCGAACTGGCTTTTGTAAAACGCGTAAAGCGCCGTTGGCGTGTAGCCGTGCTCGGCGAACACCTGCGTATTGCAGACGCAACCGGCGTTGCAGCGCCTGGGGAGCCGGTTCTCGTGCGAGAAGAAGTTTGCCCCCGACGGTTTGATGTAAGCCAGCGCCCTATACCAGTCGGCGCGTGCGCGTATGTGGTTGGCGACCTTGGTCAAGAGATCGAAAAAGTGCTTCTGGTAGATCGCCTCTGTGGGATTGCCTAGGTCCAGCCGGACACCACAGTCCGGATCATCCTTGCTGTCGGCATCCTGGAGCCTGAGCCGCGCGACACCGCCGCCCCCATTGGGGCGGGAGCTGCCATCGGCGTTTGTTGAGAAGAGCCAGTCAGGCGTGCCCTGGTTGCCCGCCTTGAACGCGAGCGAATAGAGCTTGCCGTTCTGCACCGCCTTGCTGATTTCCCTATCCAGGACCGTGAAGTCAAAGTTGGCGTCGGCGGTGCCGGGCGCAAGTTGCACCTGATTCCACAGCAGCCGGATGAATACGCCTGTCAGGTTGGGGTCGCGCCAGGTCGTGTCCATCGTCGCATAAGGGACGCCCGTGAGACAGAGATATTGTTTACCGGCAATCGCCAACGGCTGGCCCTGCGAACAGCCGCCCTTTTCAACCCGCATTCCCAGTTCCAGCGGGCCCAGCGTGTAGATGCCCGATGGCGCAAGCGGCAGCGGCCCTGTGAAGTCGTTCGGATCGGCGGGATCGTAGGCCCGCGGCGTCGGGCAGACGCCGGGACGCGGCTCGGCAGCCGCTGGGATGATGGCGTTCGTGCGGTTATTCAGCATCCACTCGACCGTGTCGCCGTCGCGAATCTTGAGTACAGACGGCGTGAATGAGCCGTCGGCGTTCACTGTGACCTGATAGGTCTTCGGCTTCTTTGCAGTCGCTTGTTGAGCCACGGTCGCTGAACACGCAAGCAAAATCGCAACGACGATCCGCCCGCCAGTCAATCCCAGTCGACTTGCCATCCGCATTACCTTGCATCGTGTCGTTTTTCTTCGCATGCGCCCTCCTGACGATGTCGCCGGCTCGCCAGTCGACGGCCCGCGCTAACTGCCTATTTGCCGAGGTAGACCGCTAACCTCGTGGCGTCGGATTCTGATTTCGTCAGAATTCGCACCGTCATGACG